>DASRZL010000026.1:0-3205 GCA_035686425.1 Thermoleophilia bacterium | reverse complement strand
GACGCGCCGTTCTCGGTGTGTTCCCGGAGAACACCGGCGCCATCGCCTTCTACGAGCGCCACTGCTTCGTGAGCGAAGGGCTGCGCCGTGCGCAGTACCGCCGCGGCGACAAGTATCATGACGAGATGCTCATGGCTCGTTCTCTTACAGTGGAGGACTGACGCGGTGGACCGTCGCCGGCTGCTGATCGTGCTCGTCACCATCGGCCTGCTCGTCCTCGCCGTCGTGCCGGCCGTCGTCACGTTCGGCCTCGGCTGGCTGCGGCTGCCGCAGATCCAGCCTTGGGGCGCTCCGCCGGCCAAAGACACGACGACACTCGAAGCCTGGGTGCTCTTCGCCCTCCTCTACCTGGCGTGGATGGCGGCGCTCACCGTCCTGCTCGTCTGGTCGTTCGATCACATCGGCCACACGTGGCAGCCTCACGAACGCTCGCCGCGCCCCGGCAAGAAGGAGCGCCGGCGCACGAGAGCCACCATGCGGGCCGTGGCCGCCGACCAGCAGGCGACCGTCGAGGCGCTGCGCCGCCGCGAGCAGCGCGAGGCGCGCCGGCGGCGTGACCGAGAGGCGCACGACGCCCGCAACGACGGGGGGCGCTAGCGTGGCCCTCATCGCCCAAGGCAGCATCGAGCAGGTGGTCGCCGCCGCCGACATGGTCGAGGTCGTCGGCCAGTACACCGACCTCAAGAAGGCCGGCGCCAACTTCAGCGGCCGCTGCCCCTTCCACGAGGAGCGCACGCCGTCGTTCTCCGTGAACCCCGCCGAGAAGCTCTACTACTGCTTCGGCTGCGGTGCCGGCGGCAATCTCATCGGCTTCGTCATGGCCAAAGAGAACATGGACTTCCCCGAGGCCGTCGAGTACCTCGCCGACAAGTACGGGATCGCGCTCGACTACGAGGAGTCGAGCGCCCGCGGCGACGCCGAGCGCCGGCGCCGCGAGCGCCTGAGGGCGGTGCTCGCGAAGGCCGGGGACTACTTCGAGCGCGTCCTCTGGGACGCTCCTGCGGCCGCGCCCGCCCGCGACTACCTCGCGGGGCGCGGCCTCCTGGAAGCGACCTGCCGCGCCTTTCACGTCGGCTTCAGCAGGCCCGGCTGGGGGACGCTGCGCGATGCGGCGCTCAAGACCGGCTTCAGCGACGAGGACCTCCTCAACGCCGGCCTCGTGATCCCCGGCAAGAGCGGCCGCCCCTACGACCGCTTCCGCGGCCGCATCATGTTCCCGCTCGGCGACGAGCGCGGGCGCACACTGGGCTTCGGCGCCCGCACCCTCGGCGACGAGAAGCCCAAGTACCTCAACTCGCCGGAGACCTCGCTCTACCACAAGAGCGAGGCTCTGTTCGGCTTGGACAAGGCCAAGGACGCCGCCCGCCGGGACGACCGCGTCTACGTCGTCGAGGGCTACACCGACGTCCTGGCTCTCGCCCAGGCGGGCGTCGCCAACGTGGTCGCGAGCATGGGGACGGCCCTGACGGAACAGCAGCTGGGCCGTCTCTCCCGCCTCACGCGCAACCTCTACCTGTGCTTCGACGCCGACGCGGCAGGTATCGGCGCCATGCAGCGCGCGCTCACGCTCGGCCGCCGCATGAACCTCTCCTTGCACGTCGTGCGCGTCCCCGACGGCCTGGACCCGGCCGACTTCGTCCTCGCCGGCGCCGGCGGCGACGGTTTCCGCGCGCTTGCCGCCGAGGCGCAGACGCTGCTACAATTCCACGTCCGCTTGGCGCTCGCTACTCACGACCTCGACAAGCCCGATGGAAGGGCACGCGCGTTCGCGCGACTCAGGGAGGTCCTCTCCGAAGCAGCGACGCCGATGGAACGCGACGACGAGCTGCGGTACGTAGCTGACAAGCTGCAGCTCTCCGCGGAGAGCGTGCGCTACCTGCTCTCCGGCAGCGGACGCCCCGTCACGGGCGCTGCCGGCAACGAGCGCACGCCTTCGCGGAGCGGTGGAACCGCGGTCCCGTCAGGCGGCGTCCACGAGCTTGAGGTCAGGTTCCTGGCCGGCTGCCTGGCGCAGCCCGGACCCGGCCGGGAGGCGCTCGCGGGCGTCGACGAGGGCTTCTTCGCCACGGCGGAGACGCGCGCCGCGCTGCACCGCGTCAAAGCGAGATTGACCGCCGATGAGGCGGGGAATACCCCGCAATCGGCGGAGGCGCACGGGCTCGCGGGCGACGGCGCCGAGGCGTTCGCCGAGGTGATCGTGCGGGCCGGACGGGAGCGGTTCACCGCGACCGTCGTCGAAGAGTTGTTCCTGCGCCTCCAGGAGGCGCAGGTGGGCCGTCTCATCGCGCGGCTCAAGGCCACCATGAAGACTGACGACGCTGGGAGGCAGGGTGAGGAGCTGGCGCGGCTCGAGTCGGTACGACGGAGCCTGCGCGACGCGCTCCGCGCCATCCCGGTGGACGACGACAGCGAAGAACCGTGAAAGCGACTGACGTGACGGACGCCGCAGAACAGCGCAAACCGGCCCCCGAGGCGGGGGATCTGGGCATCGAGGAGGTCCGCGTCCTCATCGACGAGGGTCGCGAGCAGGGATACCTTTCGAGCGACAGGATCGCCGACGCGCTGCAGGACGTCGAGCTGACGCCGGACCAGATCGACGGCATCTACAACCTCTTTGCCGACCTCGGCATCGACCTCCTCGAAGGAGAAGGCGTCACGTCCGGAGACGGGCCCGACGTCAAGCCGGAAGAAGAGGCCATCCCCAAGCTCGACCTCTCCGTCAAGACGCCGACCAACGACCCGGTGCGCATGTACCTCAAGGAGATCGGCAAGGTGCCGTTGCTCACCGCTGAGGAGGAAGTCTCGCTCGCCAAGCGCATCGAGCGTCACGACATGGAGGCCAAGCGCCAGCTCATCGAGGCCAACCTGCGCCTCGTCGTCTCGATCGCCCGCCGGCACACCGGCCGGGGGATGTCGCTGCTCGACCTCATCCAGGAGGGCAATCTCGGGCTCATCCGCGCCGTCGAGAAGTTCGACTACAAGCGCGGCTTCAAGTTCTCCACCTACGCGACCTGGTGGATCCGTCAGGCGATCACGCGAGCGCTGGCCGATCAGGCGCGCACCATCCGCATTCCCGTGCACATGGTCGAGAACATCAACAAGCTCATCCGGGTACAGCGCCAGCTGCTGCAGGACATAGGGCGCGAACCGACGCCCGACGAGATCGCCGCCGAGATGGGCATGACGCCCGAGAAGGTTCGGGAGA
>DASRZL010000025.1:0-18774 GCA_035686425.1 Thermoleophilia bacterium | reverse complement strand
TCGCCGACGCACTCGTTCTCGAGGTCGCTGAGGAGACCGATACCGAAGTCGCCACGCACTTCCTGCATGACGACGCTGTCGGAGAGTTCGCGTGTGGAGACTCCGAGCCGGTCGGCTACGAACAGCTTCGCTTCCTTGAGTCGCATACCCCGGGTCATCTGCATCCGCGCCACCAGATCTCCAGCGGCGCGCAGTCCGTTCATTCCCGAGGCCAGCGTGTGCGCCAGGTGCACACCCAGGTTGTCGCCGGTACCCATCTACAAGCCGTCGACGCGCAGGACCTCGACGAAGGCGCGCGAGGTGCGCGACACGGCGTCGATCGGCGGGCAGGGGTTCATCGGCACGCCGCCCACTCCCATCCCCACGTTGACGTGCACGGGGATCGTCGCCACATCCATGCAGGGCTTGATGATGGCTATCGCGCGGGCGACGTTCCAGGCCACCGTGCGTCCCGTGTTGATGTTGACCGCCGGGCCGAAGATCGTGGCGCCGGCCTCCTGGGCGACCCGCAACTGGTCGACCGGCCACAGTCCGGCCAGCCTCTTGCCCTCGAACTCCAGCTGGCCGTGCATGCCGAGCACGAACTCCGAAGCCATGCCGACCTCGATGCTCAGGTCGGGGAAGGCGGCGCGCAGCCGGCGCACCGTCTTGAGCACGGCGAGGAAGTCGGCGTCGCCGGCGGCGCCGGCGGTGTCGAAGTTGATGCCGTCGGCGCCGGCCTCCCACATCGCCTCGCCGACACGGAACATGTCGCCTTCCGACTCGGAGACTGCCTCTTCCTGGGCGGCGCGCGCCTCGTCGACACGAGCCTCGGGCAGGAGCTGAGACCAGTTCGGTACGGGACCGTCGGGGACCGAATAGCGGCCCAGGTCGGCCTGGGCGCCGTACTGCACGGGGATGGTGAGACGGTACTGGGCGTCCTGCATGCGCCGCTGCTCGGTGGGGACGATCGTCTTGACGGCTTTGTACGAGTAGTCCTCCAGTGCCAGTTCGCAGAGGTCGCCGCCCGCAAGCTCGCTGTGCGAGAGGGCGTCGAGTTTGCCGGAGCGCAGGTCACCCGTTCCATCGCACGAGAGCACGACCTCGTCGCCGACCGGCACGCCGGTCATGCGCGCGCTGGAGGCGAAGATATCGACCAGGTGGTCGATCTCGTCACTGCCCAGCGCCGCCGCCTTGGCGCGCCGGGCTCCCTTCTCGGCGCCGTCCTCGATGTCGGCGCGCAGCTCGTCGCGCGTCATCTCGACGGCCGCGCCGTCACCCATTCTGGTTATGAACCTGCTCCCCACAGGGGCTCCTCTCCTCGGGATGCGAACCGATCTCGACGCCACCGCCGGGTCTCCACCTCCGCGGAGCGGCGACGGTCTTGGCGCAGGGCTCCGCCGAACATACGATGAACCACCGAATTGTCAACAGACCTGCCGAGGAGCAGTCACGGTCTTCCCGCCCATGCATGAACCTGATGACACGCCGCTGGTCCCCATCAGCACCTTCGCTCGTCTTACCGGTCTGACGCCGCGGGCGCTGCGTCTCTACGACCGCCAGGGCCTCTTCCATCCCGCCTTCGTCGACGACGCCACCGGCTATCGCTACTACGCCTACGATCAGTTCCCTGACGCGGAGGCGATCCACCTTCTGCGCAGCTTCGACGTGCCGCTGGCGACGGTGCGCGCGGCGCTCGATTCGCGCGATCCGGCGCAGTGGCGCGCCATCCTCGAGAAGCAGCAGGACGATCTCAGGAAGCGGCTGACCGCCATCCAACGCCTGTTGCACGGGCTGGAGCGCACGCTGAGCCGCGAGATCGAGCCTGTGACCGGCGAGGTCGAGCTCCGGCAGGTGCCGGCGCGCGTGGTCGTCAGCGCCCGCCGGCGTGCCGATCCGGGCGACCTCGAGGAGGTCTATGCAGACCTGCTCGAGACGGTCACCGCACAGGTCGTCGAGCACGGCTTGCTGGCCGCCGGGCGCGAGATCGTCATCTACAACGTGCACCCACGCCGCGAAGACGCCTGGGATCTCGAGCTCGCCCAACCGGTGGTGTGCGAACACGGCCGCCCGGGAGTCGCGCGGCGCGCGACCGGGGGCGGCCCCACCGAGCCGTCCTGCAGCGAACGGCCCGCCGAGACGCTGGCTGTGGTGCGCCACATGGGCCCCTACGAGGACTCTTGTCTGAGCGCCATCGCCCTCCTCGACTGGATCGCCTCGCACGACTACCGGCTGTGCGGACCGGAACAGGGTACGTATCCCGTGGACGACCGCGACACCGATGACCAGCGACGGTGGGTGACCGAGATCGCCTGGCCCGTCGAGAGGATCGTCTCCGAGTGAAGGCACGGTGTCGCGCCCTTGACCTTGACGCGCGTCAACCGCGTAGTCTGCCCGTGGGCCGCTCGCCACGGGTCTGCTGAGACCGGCGTGCCCGCCATCCACACCGAGCAGCGAGGAGGGGGACCACTGTGGCCACAGTCAAGATGACGTACCTCTCGGCGGCTGAGTGCGCCGAACTGGCCGAGCAGGCGTTCACGGTGCTCCAGGAGGTGGGGGTGATCTACAACACCGCAGAGGCTCTCGAACTGCTTGCGGAGGCGGGCGCCATCGTCGACCGCGAGACCTCCCTGGTGCGGCTGCCGCGCGAGCTCGTCGAACGCTGTCTGGCGATGGCGCCCAGACAGGTGCTGCTCGCGGCCCGCGACCCGCGCAACGATGTGCTTGTGGGCGGCGGAGCACCGCTGTCGATCACCAGTGACGGCACCGCCACCTATGTGCTCGACGACAACACCGGCGAGCGCCGCGGCGGCACGGCCGACGACCTGCGCACCATCATGCGCCTCTTCGACGCGCTACCCGAGGTCGACTACGTGTGGCCGACCATCTCGGCTCGCGATCTCGACCCCGTGACCGCCAACCTCGAGATCGAGGCGATCTCGCTGCGCTCGTGCTCCAAGCACGTGCAGGACGAGGTGCGCTCGCCCGAATACGTCGAGCCGCTGCTCGACATCCTCGAGGCCGCCGCCGGCGCGCCCATGAGCGAGAGGCCCATCTTCTCGGTCATCAACTGCACCATCGCGCCGCTGATGCACGATGCCGAGATGACCCCGGCGAGCATCGCGCTGGCGCGCGCCGGCGTGCCGATCGTCATCATGCCGATGCCGCTGATGGGCACCACGGCGCCACTCAGCGCCGCCGGAGTGACGGTCATCACGCTGGCTGAGATCGCCTCGGCGGTCGTGCTCTTCCAGCTCGCGACTCCGGGCTGCGCGCTCATCGCCGCGCCCGAGCCGGCGCTGGCCGACCTGCGCGGCGGACTCTACCTGTGCGCCACCCCCGAAGTCTCGTTCGCCAACATGGCCTGCGTCGACGTGCTCAAGTCGTGGGGCCTGCCGGTGCAGGGCGAGGCCTTCGGCGGCGACGGCAAGGCGCCCGATTTCCAGGACGGACTCGAAGGCGCCTTCCACAGCCTGCTGGGTGCGCTCGGCGGCTCCGACACGCTCGTCGGTCTGGGCTCGGTCGACGGTGCTCAGATGACCAGCCTGGCGACCATCGTGCTGCACGCCGAGGCCGCCGGCATGCTCAAGAAGCTCCTCGAAGACACACCGTTCGACGCCGCCTCGACACTCCTCGAGGACATCCGGGCCGTGGGGCCCGGGGGTCACTTCCTGGCTTGCCGCTCCACCCGGCAGCGCGCCCGCGACGCGTGGCAGCCGGCCGTACTGCGACGTGGCACGTTCGACTCCCATCGCGGCACGACGCTGATCGAAGATGCGCTGGAGCGGGCGCGCCACCTGCTGGCCACGCACGAGGTCACGCCCATGGCGGACGACGTGGAGCGCCACATCGACAGCGTGATCGCCGGTTTCTCAGCGGCTGCGACGACCTAGAGCGGCGAGCGCACCGCGACGGGGACGTCAGGGCACGGTGTTCAGGATGACGGCCTGTCGCGGTAGCGCTCGGCGAACGCCATGAACCGGTAGACGTCGCCGAAGTCCGAGGCGAGGCCGAGAGAGACGCGGATCGTGTTCGGCACCTTGCCGGTGGCGTCCTCGATCCTCCGCTGGCACTGCTGCAGCGTGATCGCGGCTCTCGGGTCGCTGAAGCAGCTCTCCACGTCGGCGCGGGTGATGCGGTGCGCCACCTCGCCGTCCCCGGGATTGCAGAAGCAGCCGCTGCGCACGGAGATGCGCTCGGCGGCCGCTGCAGCCTCGACGTCGTAGACGTCGTAGGGCTCCCCGTCCGGATCGACCAGGTACAGCGCGATGGTGGCGCCGCGGCACTCGCCGTCCGCCGGGCCGAAGATCTTGACCAGCGGCGAGCCGTCGCTGTGGCGAAGCGCCGCGAGCTCCTCCAGCAGCCAGCAGCCGAGGGCACAGACGCGACGGTGGATGAGGTCCATGCCCACGGCCTCGAGATGCTCGATGCCGATGGTGACCGCCGGCAGACCGAGATAGTCGATGGTGCCGTCTTCGAACCCGGTAGCCCCGGGAGCGAGGCGGTACCAGTCCTCCTGCTGCACGGACGCGAGCGTGATGGTGCCGCCGGCGAACCACGGCCGGCGCAGACGGGCGAGGGCCTCGCGGCGGGCGATCAGGCAGCCGCTGCCGGTCGGATAGCCGAAGAGCTTGTAGAAGGAGACCGGGATGAAGTCGGCGCCGATCGCCCGCGCGTCCACCGGATTCGTCGGCGCGAAGGCGGCGCAGTCCAGGACCACGTCCCAGCCGAGCTCCTGCGCCTCGGCGACCCACTCGAGCGGGTGCTGGGCGCCGCTGAAGTTCGATTGGGCCGGGTACGCGAACAGCTTGGCGGGGCCGGGGGCTCCGGCGCGAGCGCCGGCGGCGCCGGCCCCTCGAAGGGCCGTGCGGACCTTCTCCTCGTCGAGCCGCAGGTCCTCCTCACGCACCGGGATGTACGTCGCCGCGGCGCCCTTTCTGCAGGCGAACTCGCGGATCCCGTTCACCGAGTTGTGGTTGTCGTAGCTGAGCAGAAAGACGCCGCCGGGCGCGAACGGGTACGCCTCGCCCACGAGCTTGAGCGCGCCGCTCGCGTTGGGCGTGAAGACGATCTCGAACTCGTCCGCCGGCGCGTTGAAGAAGCGCCTGACCGCCTCGCGCGCCTCCGTCGCCAGCTCCGCGGAAGCGAGTGCGGTGCGGCTCTGCGAATGCGGGTTGCCGAGCACCCGCGCCGCGAGAAGCTCCTGGTGGCGACGCAGTTGCGACTCCGCGTAGAGGCCGCCGCCCGTGTAGTCCAGGTACGTGTGGCCGAGCGCATCCAGGCGCGCATAGTCGCCGGCGCGCAGCTCGTCGATCGCCGTCGTGGCCGCGAAGGAGGGATACCGCCGCAGGAAATCCCCGCGAGCGGCGGGAAGGCTCTGGTGATCGTACTGCATCTGGGCGGTCAAGCGGTCCTGCTCCCCACGGCGCGACGGGCGGCGAGATCTACGGCAGGCGCCGCTCGCGCACTTCGCCGACCAGGTGGTCGACGAACTCGGCGAGCGGCCGCGCGCCTTTGTCCTCGCCGCGTTCGCGCACGCCGACGGCGCCCTGCTCCACCTCGCGGTCGCCGACCACGAGGATGTAGGGCACCTTCTGCAGCTGCGCGTCGCGGATGCGCTTGCCGATGCTCTCGCTGCGGTCGTCGACGTCGGCGTGGATCGTGACCGGCGCCTCTCCCCCGGCGCCCGCGCCGGCGGCGCGCAGAGTGCGCAGCACCTCCCGCGCGTAGTCGCCATGACGATCGGCGATCGGCAGCACCAGCGCTTGCTCCGGCGCCAGCCAGGTCGGCAGATTGCCGCCGTAGTGCTCGAGCAGGATGCCCATGAAGCGCTCGATGCTCCCGAGCAGCGCCCGATGGATCATGACCGGCCGATGCTCTTCGTTGTCGGCCCCGGTGTAGGTGATGTCCAGCCGCTCCGGCATGGCGAAGTCGACCTGGATCGTGCCGCACTGCCAGGTGCGGCCCATGACGTCGCGGATGTGGAAGTCGATCTTGGGGCCGTAGAAGGCGCCGTCGCCGGGGTTCAGGAGGTAGTCGATGCCCTCGCCCTCGAGCACCCGCTGCAGTACGCCCTCGGCGAGCTCCCAGACCTCGTCCGAGCCGATGCTCTTTTCGGGCCGGGTGCTCAACTCGATCTTGACGTCCGAGAAGCCGAAGGCGGCGTAGATGTGCTTCATGAAGCGCACCACCCCGAGGACCTCGTCTTCGAGCTGCTCGGGGGTGCAGTAGATGTGCGCGTCGTCCTGCGTGAAGTAGCGCACGCGGAACAGGCCGTGCAGCACGCCGCTCATCTCGTGGCGGTGCACGCGGCCGAGCTCGGCCATGCGCAGCGGCAGGTCGCGGTAGGAGCGCCGCCGGCTCTTGTAGATGAGCAGGCCGCCGGGGCAGTTCATCGGCTTCACCGCGTACGACTGCTCGTCGATCTCGGTGAAGTACATGTTCTCTTTGTAGTTGTCCCAATGGCCGCTGCGCTCCCACAGCTCGCGGCGCAGGATCACCGGGGTGCTGATCTCCTCGTAGCCGGCGCGCACGTGCTCGGCGCGCCAGAAGTCGACCATCGCGTTCCAGAGGCGCATGCCCTTGGGGTGGAAGAACGGGAACCCCGGCCCCTCCTCGTGGAAGCTGAAGAGGTCGAGGTCGCGGCCGATGCGGCGGTGATCCCGCTGGCGGGCGAGCTCGAGCGCCTCGAGGTGCGCCGCCAGTTCGTCTTTGCTCGGAAATGCGGTGCCGTAGACCCGCGTGAGCATCGGGTTCTTCTCGTCGCCGCGCCAGTAGGCGCCGGCGAGGCTGGTGAGCTTGAACGTGCCGCTGCCCAGCTTGTTGGTGCTCGGCAGGTGCGGGCCGCGACAGAGGTCGACGAAGTCGCCCTGGCGATAGACGCTGATCGTCGGGGGCTCCTCGCCGGTCGCCTCGGCGGCGGTCACGAGGTCGTCGATGAGCTCGACCTTGAAGGGCTGGTCGAGACCGGTCGGCAGGCCGGAGGCGCCCGTGCCGGGCGCGCCGGCCCCGAACACCGCGAGCGCCTCGTCGACGGGCAGTTCGTAGCGCTCCACCGGCAGGTTCTGGCTCACGACCTTGCCCATCTCCTTCTCGATGCGTGCCAAGTCGGCCTCGCTGATGGGCTCGGCGAGCTGGAAGTCGTAGTAGAAGCCGTTCTCGATGGTCGGCCCAATGGCGTACTTCGCGCCCGGGAAGAGGCGGACGACGGCCTGCGCCATCACGTGCGAGGCGGAGTGACGCTGGATGTCGACGGCGTCGGCGTCCTCGCCCTTGAGCGTGACGATGTCGAGGCGGTCGCCGTCCCGGAGCGGAGCACCCGCGTCCACGAGGAGGGTCACGTCCGGGTCGGTGGCAGAGGTCACGCGGCCCGCGACGGCGGCTTTCGCCAGCCGCGGGCCGATCGCCGCCGCCGCATCGCGCACGGTCGCGCCGTCGTCGAGTTCCAGGGGGGAGCCGTCGGGAAGGGTGACGTGCAGCGTCATGAGGGGCCGGTCCTTTCTCACTTGCGCGCCCGCGCACCTTGCGGGGGCTGTTGACCGGTGGATTGTAGCAGGCCGGGCTCCGCCGGCGCCCGCCTCGGCTCCGGCGGCCCGTCGTCGCCAGGGATCGCCTCGGATGGGCCGCGCGGTCCGGCCGAACCGGTCGTGGTAGCATCCCGGCCGTGATGCGCAGGCAGGCGGCAGACAGCGACCCACCCTCGCTCGGGCACGCCCCGGTCACGGCGCACGCGAAGATCCCCTCGCCGTTCCCGCGCTGAGCCGGCTGTGCTGGCCGCGACCCTCGCTCTGCTCGCCAGCTTCTCGTGGGGCACAGCCGATTTCCTGGCCGGGATCGAGTCCCGGCGGACGACCGCCTGGACGGCCGCCCTTGCCGGTCAGACGGTCGCGTGTCTCACGCTCCTCGCGATGCTGGCGATCATGGCTCCGGCGCGGCCCTCGCCGGCCCTTATCGCTCCTGCCGTCGCCGGAGGCGCCGTAGGCGCGGCGGGCGTCATCCTCCAGTACCGCGCCTTCACCTTGCTCGACTTGAGCGTCGTCTCGCCCATCATCGCGGGCGCGGCGCTCGTGCCGGTGCTGTGGGGCGTGGCCATCGGAGAGCGACCGTCCCCACTCCAACTTGTCGGCGTCGTCACAACCCTGGTCGGCATCGTCCTGATCGCACGCCGCGCCTCACAGCCGGCGGCGACACGACGCGCCGACCGCACCGGCATCCTCATGGCGGTCGGCTCCGCAGCGGCGCTGGGCCTCTTCCTCGTGGCTCTCGACTACGGCGGCGACGCGGACCCCTACTGGACCGTGACCGTCGCGCGGACGACGGCGCTGGTCGCCCTGGCACTCGCCGCCGGCGTGTCCAGACCCTCGGTGCGGCTGCGCCGCGATGCCGTGCCGGCGCTGCTCCTGATGGGCCTTCTCATCGCCGCCGCCAACGTCCTCTTCACCTCGGCGACGACGCTCGGCTACCTCAGCATCGTCGCCGTTCTCGGCTGGCTGAACCCGGCCGTCACGATCATGTGGGCGCGGGTCCTGTTGCATGAGCGGCTGAGGCCGCTGCAGGTGATGGCGGCCGTCCTCGTCTTCGCCGGGATCGCCTGCATCACCCTCGGGTGATCACGGTGCGCGACGCTCCCGGGACGGCGGCACCAGGAAACGTCTGCCGGCGCTGATGCGCGCCTGCAGCTCGTGGGCGCCTGCGGCGACGCGCACGCAGTCGTTCGCACCCGCTTCGAAGCCGTCCTCGAGAGGGTGCTCGCCCCGGGTCAGAAGGATGATGTACGGGGAGCCGGAGCCACGTCGCGCGCGCACCTGCCGGCAGAGCTCGGGGCCGTCGCAACCGGGCAGGTCCCAGTCGACGACGGCGAGGTCCGGGGCGTCGTCGGCCAGAAGCAGCTCGATGGTCTGCCTGCCCTCCCCGGACTCGACGGGCTCCAGATCGATGCTCGCGAGGCCGACCGCGACCTGGCGCAGGGCGAACCTCGTGCCGGCGTCGCCGTGCGCGATCAGCAGCTTCACGATGCTCCCCTCTGCAGGTTTGCCCGCGCCGGGACGGCGCAAGGACTCTCTCTGTGCCATTCTCGACCCTGGCGACGGAGACCGGAATGGAACGATCGCCCATACGGTCGGCGTGATGACAGAGTAGCCGTGCGCGCTCTCTTGGTGGCACCGGCGTCTCTCCTACCGGATCGCCCTTTCGAGGAGGCCGAGCTCGCGGAGGTGCCGGAGGCTCTCGATCACGTCGGCCTCGTTCATGTGTTCGAGCACCACGGTCGCGCCGGCGACTCGGGCCAGTTCCATGACCGGCGCGACGTCGATGACGCCGCGACCAAGCGGGAGGTGCTGGTCGCAGCCGACGTGACCCTCATTGTCGTGCAGGTGCACGTGGCGCAGGTCGTAGCGGCCGTCGGACAGCCACTCCTCGAGCGTTCCCGTGACGGCGGCGTGGCCGACGTCCAGCGAGAGACCGAGGCCCCGCAGGTCGAGGTCGCCGGGGGCCCGGAAATGCGTGTGCCGCACAAAGGGGAGGTTCTCGACGGCGATGATCACGCCCGACTCCTCCTGCAGGACGGCCATCTCCTCGAAAGAGCGCTCGAGGGCGTCGACGACTCGCGCGTTCCGGCCCCGCTCCCGGCGCTGCAGGTCCGGATGGACCACGTAGACGCGGGCGCCCAGCTCCGCGGCGACGGCCAGGTGCCGGCGATGCTCGTCGAGTGCCGCTCTGTGCTTGCTTGAGGAGCGGCTTCCGTACTCGAAATGCAGAAACGGGCCGTGGACGCTGAACGGCAGGCCGGCCAGCGCGATCACGCGCGCATTGGCCGCGTCGAGAAGGCTGTGGCGCCCCATCGAGACGATCTCGGCGGCAGAAGCGATCTCGCCGATGCGCTGCAGAGCCGCCGCGAGCGAGAGGTTCGCGTAGGCTCCCGACGAGATCCCGATGTCAGCGTAGGTAGGCACCCGGTGAGAAGTATTGCACGCCGGGTGCCCAACGACGCATCCCTCGCCGGGTCACTCGCACGCGGGGACGGCCTCCAGCTGACGTGGGCAGTGCGGCGCGACCCGTCGCCGGCGAGCCTGGACGCGGCCGACGGGGCGGCGAAGGGCGCGCCTTCACGCTGCCGGAACGCAAGACGCCGGCCGGCGGTCCAAGGACCAACGGCCGGCGCTGCCCCTCTGCGCCGTGCGACGTGAGGTCACGGCTTCCCGGGGAAGTGGCTATGCAGGTACCGATCCCGCGTGGTCCTCCCGCTGACGGGCGGCACGGACGGCTCCGTGGACACCTGCCCGGCGTCCAGCGTGACACCCTGGACATGGTTCCGCGGATAGGCGAACACCTCGGCGGCGCCTGCCGGAACAACGGCCTCCAACGCCTGATGCCGGACGGCGAGCGTCTCCGGCAGAGGGACCGCTGCCGGCCGGGCCAGGGGCGCGGAGACAGCCTTCGTCTGCGTCGTGGT
This sequence comes from Thermoleophilia bacterium, assembly GCA_035686425.1. Lineage (GTDB taxonomy): Bacteria > Actinomycetota > Thermoleophilia > UBA2241 > UBA2241 > CAIXSE01. The sequence goes on along the minus strand of DASRZL010000025.1, from coordinate 8,345 downwards.
CGACGTCGGCTGGTTGATGACCATGATCACCGCCGCCGCGATCAGGGCGGTCACGATGACCGCAAGGATCGGTGCGAGCGGCACGTGCACGTGGTGTCTGTGGGCGATGGTCGTACTCATGGCAAGCTCCCCTTCCGACGCGGGCTGTCTTCCCCGATGACAGCACCAGCGTAGAGTCCTGAGGGTGGTCGATTCATCACCCCAACAGGGTGAATCGCACGCGGACCGGCGGTCGGGCGTCGCGCCTGCCGCGCGGCACGGAGCCCCGTCGGCGTCGCGATCACCGCGGGCTACGACTTGAGGAGGCCGAGCTCACGGGAGTGGGCCACAGCCTCGGCCCGCGACGATGCGCCGAGCTTGCGGTAGATGGCGCGCAGGTGCGTCTTCACGGTGTTGTGCGAGAGGAACAGCTCCGCCCCGATCTGGGGTGGCGTGAGGTGGGTCGGGAGCAGATCGAGCACGCGCCGTTCAGCCCGAGTGAGCGCGACGGCGAGGGAGCGCTCCTCAAGCGCGCGCTGGAGGCGTCTCGACCGGGCGGCGAAGATGCCCGCGTCGGGGTACGTCGCCAGCGTCGCCGCGGCCTGCGCCGACCACCCCCGAGCGGCATCGAGGTCATCCTGTTCCAGCGCGACCTCGGCGAGCGTCACGTGCGCCAGCAACAGTATCCACGGCGCTCGATGGACCATCCGTTCCACGTAGCCGCCGACTGCCCGCGCGAACGCCATCGCCGCGCGGTCGCCGTGATGGGACAGCTGTCGCGCATGAGCAAGTTGGGTCGGGAGATAGCTGCACAGGCACGGCTCCTCGTTGAGATGGAGCCGCTCACCCTGCGCGTCCGCCACGGCGAGCGTTTCGTCGGCATCGCGCCACCGCCCCTGGTCCTGGGCGATGAGCGCCAGCCAGTCGCACAGCCCGGCCGCCGTCCGCGGGTCCTCGACGACGACGAGCAGCTCGCGCAGGAGGTTCGCGGCAATTCGCGGCGATCCCGTCAGGTAGAGGGCGCGGGCGTACCCCATCCGGGCGTCGACATAGTCCCTGGTGCCGACGCGTGTCTCCAGGCACGTGCACTCGCGAAAGTCCTCGCGCTGCCGGGTCATCCCGCCCGCGGCGAGTTCGGCGCGCAGCATCGTGAGTGAGGACCGCAACGTCGTGGCTCCGTCCCATGCGGGCTCGTCATCCACCTTGAGGCGCGAAACGATGTGTGCCCAGTGCAGCTGCTCGTCGGGCGTCCCGATGCAGGCAGCGTAGACCCATCCGGCGGTCACGGCGAGCCCGGGGTGGGCCAGCAGCTGCTCCTCCGTGAACAGCTGCAGCAGTCGCCTGGCGCTCTCCTGGCGTCCGGTCTCGAGGTAGAGGTCACAGGTGCGCTCCACGAGTTCCACGGTCCTGGCCGGCTCGCCGGCCGCCAGCCAGTGAGCCACGGCTCGCTCCGCCCGGGCGTGCGCCTCGTTCCAGCGTGCCGCCCGACGATGCAGCCCGGCGACGGCCCTCGGCGCGCGACGTTCGAGTCGTGTGCGCAACAGCTCCGCGAACAGATGGTGGTAGCGGTACCACTCGTTGCAGTCGTCCATCGCCGTGACGAAGACGTGACGGCTCTCGAGGTCGTCGAGTACGTCGCCGGCGTCGGTGCGACCGGTCACGGCGGCGCACAACGGCGCCGAGAGCTCGTCCAGGATCGCCGTCTCGAGCAGGAACCGCTGCACGTCGGGCGCCTGCCGGCGGAGGACCTCACCCAACAGATAGGCGGCGATCTCGCGCTGATCGCCGCGGAGGCGGGCGGCGAGGTCGGCCGGCGCCGAATCCTTGCTGGCGAGGAGCGCCAGAGTGAGTCCACTCACCCATCCCTCCGTGAGGCCTAGCAGGTCGTCGATCATCACCTCCGCGGCATCGACGTCGTGCATGCGCAGCAGCTGTGCCGCCTCCTCTCTCGTGAGCGCCAGCTCTCGCTGCCCCAGTGAGACGAGGTCTCCCTGAGCATGAAGCCGGGCGAGCGGCAGAGGTGGGTCCTCCCGGCTCCCGATGGCGATGGTGGCGCCGTCAGGCAGTTGCCGCAGGAGCAGCGTCAGGTAGTCCCAGCACTCGGCGTTCTCGAGGAGATGGGCGTCGTCGAGCACAAGCAGGAACGGAGAAGCGGCGGCGAGCGCCGTACCGAGGAGGGGGACGACGCGGTCGCGCAGGCGCGGCGCTCGTCCTTTCAGCAGTTCAAGGACCTGCGGACCGGCCTCGGCCACAGGACTCACCGTCGCCGCGACGCCGGTGACGAAGACCGCGGGGTCGTTGTCTCCCGCGTCGACGTGCAGCCAGGCGACCGGCCGGCGATCCACCTGCATCCACTGGACGAGGGCGACCGTCTTCCCCGATCCGGGTGGCGCCGAGAGCACGACCAGGGGCACGGCCGCAGTGCGAACGAGGTGATCGGAAAGCCGGCGCCGGTCGACGAGGGCGGCATGGAGCCGCGGCGGCTCGAACTTGGACGGCAAGAACCGCGTACGCGCAGCGGCGCGCCACAATGGTGTGGTCGACGGCAGCCCCGGTCTCGGCCCGGCGACAGGCCCCACCTCGCCAGACGACGCTCTCACGGTCGCCCTCCTGCGCGCGACTCTCCACCCCACGATAGGCCCATCACCTTCACTACTCCAGCGTTGTCGGAGGCGAACTCATCCCGATCGGCGCGGCTGCCGATGCTGTAGCGGGAGGACGTGGCGTGGAATCGCAGACGAACGATCAGATGGCGCCGCCGGCGCCGCGCCCGCTCGAAGAAGCGGGTGCGGCCGGGGCGGCGCGGGACGCGCGGACCGGCGCGGGCGCAGGCGCTCGCGGTCCCCGCCTGCGCATCGTGGTCGCCGGCCGCCCGGAGCCGAAGCCGGCGGCGACCTCCTGGGGCCTCACCTGGCAGTGGGTGGTGGCCGCCGTGGTCACAGGAGCACTCGCCTGGCTCACGTACTCGCGGGGCGGCTGGACCCCCATCCTCTCCGCCTTCGACCTCGGCGTACACGAGTTCGGCCACCTGCTGACGTTCTGGGCGCCGCCGCTATTGTGCTCTCTCGCCGGCTCTGCGCTGCAGGTCGCCGCCCCGCTTGCGCTCGGTGGCTACTTCTGGTGGCGACGCGACTCCCTGGCCGCGATCCTCATGATCGCGTGGTCCGCCGAGAACCTGCACAACGTCTCCGTCTACCTCGCGGACGCGCAGCTGATGATCCTGCCGCTCTTCGGCGACGACGGCTCGGGCGCCGGCCACGACTGGCACAACATCCTCTCCGAGCTCGGGTGGCTGGGCGCGACCGATCAGCTCGCCCTGGTCGTGAAGACCGGCTCGGTCATCCTGTTCGTCGTCGCGCTCGGCCTCGCCGCCCTGGGCTTCGCCCGGGCACGGCGATCCTGACACTTCGTCGCGAGCTCCCTCTCTCGTATACTCGCGCCATCGGTGGCGACGAGGCGACCGGAGGTGAACATGAGCTGGCTGGGGTGGGTCATCAACGTGGGCCCCAAGTACCACAAGTCGCTGGTCGACATGGAGGACGGTCTGTACCTCGACCTCGGCGGACGGCGCGCCAAGCTGACCAAGTTCTGGGTGCAGATGGCCCTCGCCAGCGTGATCGCCGCGGGCGGGGTGATCGGCAACTCCACACCGGCAGTGATCGGCGCGATGATCATCGCGCCGCTCGGCACGCCCATCTACGGGCTGGCGCTCGGGGCCGTGATCGGCGAACGCCACGAGATCCGCCGCTCGCTGTTGCTTCTGGTCGGCGGCATCGCCGCCAACATCCTCATCGGCGTGCTCATCGGCCTGGTGAGCGCGAACCGTATGCCGATCGACGTGAACCCTCAGATCGTGGGCCGGACGGCGCCCACCATGCTCGACCTCGCCGTCGCCGTCGCCACCGGTCTCGCCGGATCGTTCGCCCTCTCGCGCAAGGACGTCTCCGACATCCTCGCCGGCGTGGCGATCGCCATCTCGCTGGTCCCGGTGCTCGCGGTCGTCGGCATCACGCTCGGCAGCGGCCGCACCGACCTCGCGCTCGGCGCCTTCATCCTGTTCCTCACCAACGCCGCGGCGATCCTGGTCGCCGGCGCGATCGTGTTCACGGCCGCCGGCTACAAGCGGGAGGCTCACCATCGCGACGCCCGCTCCGGGCGCCACGCCACCATCGCCATCGCCATCCTCGTCGTCGTGCTCGTGATTCCCCTCGGCGCCGCATCCGTACGCACCTTGCTCTACGAGCGGTGGTCCAATGCCACCCAGGTGGCGGCCGAGGACTGGGTCGCGGGCACCGAGTGGCACGTCGACACGGTCACGCTGGCCGGGGACAAGATCGTCATCACGGTCATCGGGCCGGGGGCAGCCCCAGGTATCCAGAAGCTCAAGGACGCCATTCGCCGGAAGGTGCCGGACTCCGTCCCCGTGAAGGTGATCGAGGAGACCGGCCGCACGCAGGGACTGTAGGCGGCCGCGGGTTCCCGTTGCCGATCCCCCCTCCCTCCGAGCGCGAGCACATCGACCCTCGACGCACCGCTTCTCGGTGGTGACATCGACGCCCCGCCTCGCTACTATTGCCGCTTCCTAGTACGACGCACGGGAGGTTTCACATGGTGAGGAAGATCGCTGCCATCGTTCTGTTCGCCTTCATCCTGACCGCAGCCGCATGCGGGTCGTCGGAGGAGACGTCGACGCTGGCGGAAGGTGGCGGGGAGGCAACGGGCGCCGCGTCGGGTTCCGCTGAGATCTCGCTTCCCGACGGCTGGACGATGACGGACGCCATCTCCGCCGAGGAGGTGGGAGCGATCACTGGTGAACCGATGGAAGTGTTCCCCGAGGCCGGGTCTGCCGCTCAGTCGGGCAGGCCGACGGGCGGCTACATCGCCACCGGCAAGACCGACGCCAAGATCTTCTTCTCCGTCGAGGTGCAGGGCGGCGAGCAGGCCTACGAGCTGATCAAGGAGTTCGCCGACCCGGCGTCGATCCAGGAGGTGAGCGGCGTCGGGGACAAGGCCTATCTGTGCACGTTCTCAGACGGCAGGAAGGGCATCATCGTGCTCAAGGGCGACGCCGTCGTCAGGGTGGACTGGAACCCCTCCGTCTTCGCCGCGGATCCCGCCGAGTTCGGCGGCGAGCTGGCCGGCAAGCTCTTGGAGAACATGTACCAGTAGCCGTACGAGGAGCGGGGGAGGCGGCGGGAAGGGGTCCGTCGCCTCCCCATCCGGGTCCCGCGGTGGGTCCCGGCGCTCGAGGCGCAGTCGCGCGTGATGCCGCGAGCGCCTATGCCGCGCGGCGGTCCCTCTCACTCAACTCGATCACGCCGGAGGCGTCAGACGCGCCCTCCGTCGTCCCGGAGATCAGCTCGTCACGAGAGCCGCTGCGCGAGCCGGCCGCGCTCGCGCTGACGCCGTACACGGCGAGGCCGTAGACGGCCAGCAGGTACACGCCCATGATCATGAGCGACCAGAGCGGGTAGGCCTGGGCGAACAACAGCTGCCCGAGGGCGCCGAGTCCGGCGATGGTGATGCCGGTCCAGCGGGCCCACTCACGGCCGCTGAAGACGGCGAGACCGGAGATGATGCCGAGCGCGCCGAGCGCGAAGATGATCCAGCCCCAGGTGTTCAGGTCGCTGAACACGAAGACGGCGTCGGACGCGAAAAAGGTCGACCTGTACACGGCCGTGAGGCCGGAGATGACGGCGAAGAGGCCGCCGAAGGCGAGGACGAGTCCGGAGAACGTCTGCCAGCCCGTCGCTCGAGATTCACGGGGGTCCATAGAGCAGCTCCTTGCGGTCGCTGTGGATGTTGGATGACTGCGTGACTACGCACGCTGTACGGTCGTTTAGTGCCCATTTCCACACTAAACGTCACCTGCGTCCGTTGCTCACGCGGACGTACCGCGGGCAAGAAGGCGTCGCTCAGACCCCCAGTGCGACGACCAGCGTCCAGATCATCAACAGCCCGACGAACACGCGCTGGAGGAGGCCGGCGTACCCGGCGAGACCGCGTGACGCGCCGGGGTCCGCGCCGGCGCCCCGGCCCGGCCGGCCGGCGCTTCCCTGGCCGGCGCCCAGCTGGGGCGGCACGCCGGGGGCGGCGGTGCCGGCAGGCGCGCCCGATGGGTCGCCGGGCGGAAGGGCCGCGGCGCTCCGCGCCTGCCGCGCCGCGGCTCCGAACCCGGCGAACTGGGCGACGAGAGCGACCGCCGCCGCCAGCGCGATGGGCAGCGCCCATCGCGCCACACCTGCGGTCGCGTCGTCGCTCCTCAGCGCCAGCGAGAGCACGACGGCTCCGGCGACGCCGGCGACGTAGGCGACAAGGGCGATCCACGCGTGCGCGGCGCCGGCGCGCGTCGGCTCTTCTCCGGGCAGGTCGGTGTCGGCGAGCGCAAGCGCGGCCGACCCCACCCCCCACACCCACAGCAGGGCGAGACCGGTGAGCGCGAGCGCGCCCATGTCGAGCGCCGTGGGAAGCGCCGCGACGAGCAGCAGCGCGGAGAGGCCGCGCGTGACGAACGACGCCCTCATCACCCAGGGCGCCTGTCCGCGTGCGAGACCGCTCATACCCATGGAGAGCGGGCTCTGCTCCGGGTTGAGCGCTTGCGCGACGATCACGAGGACGGCCCAGAGCACGGCGAACACGGCGGCGGCGAGAGCGAGCGCGGTCATGCCGCAAGCTTATCTCAGCCGAGAGCTCGGCAGGGACCGGCCGCGGCACCTTCTATCTGGCTCCGACATGATGGACCGCGCGGGCGGTCCCCCATATCATCCGCACCATGAAGCTGAAGCCCGAGTGGTACGACGCGATCTCGCAGCGCATCTCCCGCCGGAGGTTCGACGGGCGCGCGGTGCACGCCGGCCTGCGCGAACAGCTCGAGATGTTCTGCGACGGGCCCGACGAGCCGGGCGCGGAACTGGCGCCGGCCCGCGTCCGCCTGGTCGACGATCCGGCGCAGACGCTCTTCACCGGGATCGTCGGCGGCTACGGCAAGGTGGCCGGGACGCCGCTCGCGGCGGCCTTCGTCGTGCGTGCGCCTGCCGGCGGCGACGGCGTCCCCGAGGACGCGCAGGCGGCCGCCGGCTACCTGGGCGAAGCGTTCATCCTCGAGGCCACTCGCCTCGAACTGGGCACCTGCTGGATCGCCGGCACCTTCGACCGCGACGTCGCGACGCGGCTCGTCGGCCTTGCACGCGGCGAGCAGGTCATCGCCCTCACCCCGCTCGGCTATCCGACGGAGAAGCAGTCCGGCGGCGAGCGGGTCGTGCGCACGATGGTCAAGGCGTCGGCCCGACTGAGCGTGGAGAAGCTCGCCCCCGGGATCCTGGACGGCGGCTGGCCACGATGGGCGGTCGCGGCCGTGCACGCTGCCCGGCGCGCGCCCTCGGGCGCCAACCGGCAGCCGTGGCGCTTCCGGCTGGACGGCGACGCGTTGGTCGTGAGCCGCGCCGAGAAGCTGTACTGGACCGCGCCGATGGACTTCGGCGTCGCGCGGCTGCACGTGGAGCTCGGGGCGATGCACGAGGGCGTCGCCGGCGCGTGGACGCAGCTTCCCGCGCCGGACGTGGCCGCGTTCACGCCGGCCGGCTGACCCCGTCCGGGCCGGCACTCCGGCCACCGACCGCGCGCGCAGGCACGGTACAATCAGCGCCAGCGACCACAGGGAGCGTCCCCGTATGCAGGCAGAGAGAGAATCGAAGACCCCGCGCGGCCCCGTCGCAGTGGTCGGGGCCGGCCTGACCGGAGGCAGCTGGGCCGGCCTCTACGCGGCCGCGGGTCTCGAGGTCCGTGTCCAGGACGTTGACGGCGAGCGACTCGGCCTCGCGGTCGAGCGGGCCGCCGCCGCGGCCGGCTTCCTCGCCGGGAGCGGCCTCGCCGACATGGCGGCCGCCGAGCGAGGCGTGGAGCTGCTGAGCGCGACCACCGACCTGGCGGAGGCGGTCGCGGGCGTCACGCACGTCCAGGAGTGCGTGCGCGAAGACCTGGAGCTCAAGCGTGCGGTCTTCGCCGCCATCGATGCCGCCGCGCCTGCGGACGCCCTCATCTGCACCAGCTCGTCGGGGCTCTCCATCAGCGACATCCAGACGGCGGTGGCGCACCCGGAGCGCTGCCTCGCCGCCCACCCTTACAACCCGCCGCACCTGGTGCCGCTGGTCGAGCTGGCGCCGGGCGCGCTGACCTCGCCGGAGGCGATGGAGCGCGCCGCGGCCTTTTTCGCCGGCGTCGGCAAAGAGCCGGTGACGCTCACCCGCGACCTGCCGGGCTACCTCGCCAACCGGCTCTCCGCCGCGCTGTGGCGCGAGGCCGTAGACCTCGTGCTGCGCGGCGTCGCCACCGTCGAGGACGTCGACAAGGCCGTGAGCTACGGCCCC
>DASRZL010000024.1:0-20754 GCA_035686425.1 Thermoleophilia bacterium | reverse complement strand
GGAGGGCTGCCGAGAAGCATGACGCCGGCGTCCGACAGCAGGGCGCTCACGCGCTCGAGCGCCCCCTCGCCCTCGGGGGCGACCACCAGCGCCGCTCCGCACTCGCGACCGAGCTCGAGCAGTGTTTCGAGGTACACTTCGGAGTCGACATCGACGATGCGATCGCCGTCCAGTCCCGGTGTCGGCAGACGCCGGTCGCGCGTGGTCACCACGGTGAATCTGCCCCAGGCCCGCAGGTCCGCCAGCAGGGCTCGCAGGAGGGCCAAAGCCTCCGCGGCGAGCCCGTTCGGTATGCGTGGCCCCGGCCATCCGCCGCCGGTGACGTACTCGTGCACGAGGATCGCTGAGGGGAGAGTCGACGTGGAGGCCATTCCGGTCCTAGACCTCATGGGGGGTCGAGTGGTGCAGGGACTCCGCGGCGAGCGGCAGGCCTATCAGCCGGTGCGCAGTGCGCTCGTCGCAGGCTGCGACCCCTTGACTATCGCGCGGGCACTGTGCGGCGCCTGCGGCGGCAAGGTGGTGTACGTCGCCGACCTCGACGCCATCGCGGGCACGGGCGACCATCTCGAGACCGTCGGGGAACTCGCCGACGGTCTCGGGGTCGAGCCCTGGGTGGACGCGGGCGCCAGCGGCGAGGAGGCCGCGGCCCGGCTGCTCGAGGCGGGCGCCGCGCGCGTGATCGTCGGCACCGAGACCCTCTCCGAGATCGGCGCGTTGCGGGCGCTTCGCGGCGCCTTGCCCGCCGGGCAGCTCATCGTCAGCCTCGATGTGGGCGCGAGCGGCGTGATCAGCAGATGCTCGTCGCTGCGCGGCCGTGCGCCGCTGGAAGCCCTGGAGGTGCTCGCCGCCGAGGGCGTGGAAGACGTCATCCTGCTCGCCCTGACCCACGTGGGCACGGGAGCCGGGCCGGACACCGAGACGCTGAGGGCGGCCCGAGCGGCGTTTCCGCGGCTGCGCCTGGTCGCGGCCGGCGGCGTGCGCGACCCCGGGGACTTGCGTCTCCTCGCGGCGGCCGGCGCCGACGGCGTGCTGCTCGCGACCGCGCTTCATCGCGGCTGGATCACCCCGGCCGACATCCGCGCCGCGCGGTCGGACGGCCGCTCGCTCACCAGCGGGCCGTGAGGGCGGGCACGTCGCCGAGCAAGCCGCCCTCGGTCAGAACGACGAACAGCGACGCCGCGATGAGGTCGGCCGTCGTGCCGGGGTTCAGCGCGTGAGCCTGGTCGCCGAGTTCGGCAGACAGGTCGCCGAGGCCGGCGCGCCCCGCGGCGGTCGCGGTTCCTCCGGCGGCGAGGACGCGCGCCGCGCGTCGTGACACGTCCTCCGCTACTGCCACGCCGTTCTTGCGCGCGATCAGCGTGTCGGGGGTCTCGGCGAGGATCGTGAGGAACGCCGTCAGGACCGCCTCGGAGAACCTGGCGCCGTCGTCCCAGCAGCGCAGGACCGTTTCCGCGCCGAGCGAGAAGGTGATCTGGAAGTCGGTGACGTACTCGCGGGCGATGGCATCGCGCTCGCGCGCTGCGTCCATGGCCTCCAACAGGGTCACGCTGACCTCGCGCTCGTGGACGTCGTGGCGGTCGGTCTCTCCCATGCCCGCGGGAGCGGCGGCTCGGATGGCCTCGTAGGCCAGGACCGCATCCCGCACCGTCAGCGATCTGAGGACCCCGGCCAGCTCCCGGCGCAGGTCGCCTCCTCCGGCGGACATCCTCGCGGTGGCGTGCGCCAAGGGCGCGAGCAGCAGGATCAGCCCCAGATTGGTGTTGACCGCGACGAGACGGCGCGTGTCGGCCGCGGCCCTGGCGATCGTCTCGCCGACCGCGGCCCTCCCGGCGTCGCGCAGCGCGGGCCCGATCGCCACCGCGCTGGACAGGAAGTCCTCGAAGCGCATGTCGGTGAAGGCGCTGCGCGGCGACACGTTCCCCGGCTTCTCGATGCTGGCCTCGAACAGGCACGCGAGCTGCGCCGCCCATGCGATCTCAGCACCCGTCAGCTGCTTCACGCGGACCCTTCGAGGACGTGGTCGACCAGGCACTGCGCGGCATCGACACCGGTGGCCGCGCGTAGCGCACGCCAGCCTGGGATGGTGTTGACCTCGATGACACTGTACTCGCCGTCGTCGCCCGGGAGGATGTCGACGCCGGCGTGCTCGGCGCCCACGACCCGCGTCGCACGCAGGCTCAAGGCGGCCACCCGATCGTCCGGCTCGAACGGCTCCGCCTTGGCGCCCTGAGCCGCGTTCGTCTTCCAGCCGTCGCCGCGGCGCATCATCGCCCCGACGACGCGCTCGCCGACGACGAAGACGCGGATGTCCGCGTGACCGTGAGGCACGAACTCCTGGAGGCAGTAGATGTAGCGGCCCAGCTCGAGCGCGCGGAACGCGCGATATGCCGTGTCCGCGTCGGTGAGTCGTACGATGCCCCTGCCCTCGGAGCCGAACAGGGGCTTGACGACGACGTCGCCGCCGAGCGCTTCGTATGCCGCCATGGCGTCTTCGAAGCGCTCCGCCACGATGGTGCGCGGCGTGGGCAGGCCGGCGTCATGTAGTCTCGCGGAGGTGTAGTACTTGTCCACGCCGTGCTCGATAGCCGTCGCCGAGTTGACCACCCTCGCGCCCGAGTGCTCGAGCATGCGAAGGGCGTCCATGCGGAAGATGACCTGCTCCAGTGAGCCGGCCGGGATGGCGCGCACGAACACCACGTCGAACCCGTCCAGCGTGACGCCGCCGGCCGTGAGGCGTGGGCTGTGGTCGACGCCGGCGGTCAGCTGCATGACCGGGTAGCACTCCGTCTCGATGCCCCGGCGTGCCAAGGCCGAGCGGAGGCTCTCGGTGTGCCAGCCTCCCTTCTGACCCAGGATGGCGGCCTTCACGCGAAGAACGAGTGCCGGAGGACCTCCGGGTTCACTTCGCCGGCGCGGAACGTGCGCCCGCTCGTCATGTTGGTGATCGTGACCTCCGCAGGGCTGAACAGCAGTGGGTCGATCTTGTAGAAGTCGTGGTCGTACCGCCGGAACAGCTCGCCGAAGGTGGTGCCGTAGTCCTTCGACGAGGCGGACGGAAGCTGCTCGATGATGCTCTCCACCTGCTCGTCGTCGGCCTGCACCGTGTACCAGGCGCGTCCTCCGTAGAGCACCCCGTCGTTCGTGCGGCCGATGGCGGTGAGATCGTCGGCGGCGATCGGCGCCAGCGGGCAGGAGCCGAAGCCCGAGCGCAGGGTATTTATGTCGAACCCCACCTCGTGCATCTTGTGGATGCCGGTCTCGACGACGCGCGCCGCGATCTGCACCGAGCCGACGGTGCAGGCGGTGGGCGCCACCAGCAGGTGCAGCTTGTCTGGGGCCACACCGCACTTGCCGGCGATCCAGTCGGTCGCCGCGAGCGGCGGCAGCGTTCTCGACTCCAGGGTGAGCACGGCGACGTCCGCCGGATCGCGGTACTCGATGTCGGAGAAGATCGGGTCGCCCTGGTACAGCGCGCGTGCCGGACCCGAGCCCATCGCGAAGTACGACTTGGTGTCCTCGGTCTTCGGTGTCTTCACGGCCCAGCCGGCGTACTGCGAGGCCATGCAGGCCACCACCGGATGGCTCACGCCGACCTCGACGCCGGGCAGCGTCAGGCCGTCAACGTGAAGCTCACGCATCTGGACGCTGCCGAGGCCGCCGAGGCAGATCTCGGCGAAGAGGCGGCCGGCCTCGAGGGAGCCCCAGGCCTCGATGCCGCAATCGAGGACGGTGACGCCGTTCTCGTACTGCGAGGCGGCCACGCCGTACTCCTCCTCGGCGTCCACGAGTCGCCGGAAGATGTTGTGCGCACTGTCGTTCACGCTAAGCACGGATCAGCACCTCCCCCTTGCCGCCCGTGTTCATGTCGCCGACATAACGCTGGAAGGTGTCGGCCGTGAGCGCCGTCTCCTCCAAAGAGCCGGAGCTCCGCATGGCGCGCAGATATGCCTGCACGAACACGGGTCTGTACGTGCAGGCGTACGCGAACGTCGGGAGCATCGGCGGCGCCTCGCCGAAGGCGACGATGGTCCCGCGCTTCATGCCGGCCCCCGGACGCCCACCGAGGCGGCCGCCTACGAAGACCGAGCCCGCCAGCATGCCGGCGCCGGCGAACTCGCCGGAATCACCGAGCACGACGATGAGACCACGACGCATGCGACCGCCGACCTCGCGGCCACACGAGCCATGCACGACGATGGTCCCGCCGCGCATACCCTTGGGCTCGCCCGAGTACGCGGCGCCGGTGAAGTGGCCGGCGTTCCCCTCGATGACCACCCGGCCGCCCGACATGTGGGCGCCGGCCCAGTCGCCGGTGCTGCCCTCCACGACGATCTCTCCGCCCTTCATGAACGCGCCGACATGGGGGCCGGTGTCGCCCGTCACCGTGATGCGGCCGAACGTCATGCCGTAGCCGATCTTCTTGACGGCCTTGAGGTCGCCGCGCACGGTGATGTTGTCGGCGCCGGCGCCCTCGACCGTGAAGAGGTCGCCCAGCTTGACCTGCCGGCGCCCATAGAACACCGGCAGCGCCTCGATCTCCGTCTGCCCGAGGCCGACGAAGCGATCCGGGCAGATGCAGTCCGCCTCTACCGGGATCGTGCCCGACTCCTTGCGCTCCAGCGTGATGCCGTCTCCTTCGAGCACGAGCGCCGCACAAGCTATGCATCCCATCGCTACTGCCTCCTCCTCATCGCGGGAGCGTCTCTCCGCGCGGCGGTCACGGGTTCACCAGCTCCCGCAGGGCGAAGTGGAACTGCCCCAGGGAGCCTCCGTAGTTGCCGGCCGAGATGCGCGTCACCCCGGGCAGGCAGGCTGCCGCGATGCCCACCCTCATCGCTTCCCGTACAGCCTCCTCATCCAGTCCGTCGATGACGATCTCGAGGACGGCGTTCTCGCCGTCGCGCAGCGCCGTCTGCTCCTGGGCGCGCAGTGTCGGGCAGTACGGGGTGTTGCTCGACACGCCCTGGCCCTTGTAGCGGGACGAGACCTTGCTGCCGGAGCGCACCACGCCGCCGGGGAACGGCATGATGGCGCCGGGAACGGCGCGCATGGCGGCGACCGCGGCCTCCGCGGCCGCCAGCGACGACTCCAGGGTCTCAGCCATCATGAAGAAGTTGCCGCCGCCGACGCTCTTGGTCACGCTGAAGCTCGCCTCCACGACGAACTCGCCGTCCATGACCGGGATGCGCCACAGGCGGCGGCCGTCGAGCAGCTTGCTGCGCTGGAAGCCGTCGCCGAAGTAGCGCAGCTTGCCGCCGACCTTGAGCTTCTCGTCACCGCCCAGCCCGTCGTAGCAGGCCGACGTCGGCGATGTCATGATCGCCTGTCCCACGCGGGCCAGCAGGACCGCCTCCATGTTCTTGCGCGAGGTCGCGAACACGAGCACCGCGATGCCGGGCCGGCCGTCGGGAGTCACCTCGTCCGCAGCGAGCTCGTTGACACCCGCCTCGCAGCCGCAGCCGATGATCGACGTGGCGAAGCCCGTCGCCGCCGCAGCCGCCGTGTGCGCCCACTCGGACGATTCCGCGGTCACGATGAGGCGTGACCCCCACATGCCGAAGGCCTCGGCGAAGGTGTCCTCTATCTCCACTCCGTTGACGTGCATGAGAGGCTAGCTCCTTTCCCAGAAGGGTGCCGGCGCCCGCCCGGCCGACGGGCGGCGGCGCCGGAGAGATTCGGTCTCGCTCACGTAGAGATGGTCCAGGACGGAGCCGGAGGCAGAGCGCGCCTGCAGCGCGTCGACGAGCTCCTCAAGATCGGCGTCGCCGGCCAGCCCCAGCCCGAGCAGCGCGGCGCCCTGCGCCGCCTCGCTGGCGACGGCGGCGAAGCCGCCGACGCGGGTCACCGGGGCGAATCGGGAGAGCCGCTCGGCAAGCAGCCGGTGGATCTCGGGGACGCGGCTCGCGCGTCCCGAGAGCAGGATCTCGCGCGGCGCCTCGAGGACGGTCATCTGCGCCGCCACCTGCTTCTCGACGCCTTCGAGCAACGCGTCGAGGGCGACGGCCGCTCGCCCTCCCTCGGCGGCGGCCGCGACGAGGTCGTCCGGCGTGCAGGCCGGGTCGCCGCAGACCCAGGCGGCGCCTCCGCTGACGAGCACGTCCTTCGAGAAGTCGCGCAACAGGTAGGCGAGCTCGCCGTCCATGGCGCCCATGGCGCGAAGGCCCGGCGCGCCGCTGGTGCCGCCGGCTCCGTCCACGACGGCGCCTCCGTCGACGCTGATCACCGCGGTGAAGGCTCCGCCGATCTCGACGAAGACGAACGACGTCGCGCTGTACGGCACGCCGAGCCGCCGTGCCTGGTCCCATACGCCGAGCGCCACCGCGCAGAGCTTGTCGGCGGTCCCCATGTCGATGCGGTTGACCTTGCGATGGTCGGGGACCGTGGGCAGGTGGGCGACCGAGGGTGAGAAGCACACCGGAAGGCCGCTCGCCTTGAGCGCAGTCACGAGGCGTCCCATGCCGCTCACGATCGTCCCGCGCGGGCCGTCCTCGGCGTCGGCGAGCAGGAGCAGATCGAGTTCCGTCGCTCCGACGTCGCGCGCGTCGATCCACGGCAAGCCGTAGCCGGACGGCCCCACGACGAGATCCAGCGGGCCTGCGGCCTGCAGACACTCGAGGAGGACCCCCGGGTCGTCGCCGACGGCCGCGGTCGAGAAGGTCTCGTCGAGGAAGAGTGCGTCGCCGTCTCGTCCGCAGACGTCGAGGCTCACGGTCCCGGGGTCGATGCCGACGACGCGCGTCATGCCGGCCCCCGCTCGCCCTCGCCGGCCGTCTCATTCGCCTCGTCGTCGCCCTGCTCGCCGTCAGAGGATTCCGTCTGATCGGCGACGTCATCGGGTGGGCTGAGGTAGCCCCAGCGCAGGGGCGACTCCTGCACGTACTTCTTGCCGAGGCGCACGGCCAGGGCGGCCCGCTCCAGCTCGCGTCCCAGGTAGAACGCGTGGCTGGGCTCTTCGACGGCCAAGGCTGCGAACAGCTCGCCGGGGTCGGTGCCACGCAGGAAGACACCTCGGTTGAAGACGGTGATCGCCTCGTCGTCGGCGAAGATGCGGAAGTTGCGATCGCGCACGTGGCGCCGCATGTCACGAAGCTCGGTCTCCGAGTAGGTCTCGAAAGGGGGGTCTTTGAGGGCGATCAGCGCGTCGTCGAGATTCTTGGGGAGGGTGTGGTTCTTGATCGCGTAATGCATCAGCTTGCGCGCCCGGTCGAGCTCGCGCACGGCGCCGCGCGCCCAGCTGATCACCTCGGTGGTGAGCACGTAGTCGATGCGGAGCTCCTCGATGACCCCCGCCATGACCGCGTTGATGCCCACGCTGTCAGCGTCCGTCAGCTCGGTCAGGTTGCCGAGGCCCATGAGCATCTCCGCGTCGGGGTGGCGGCGTCGGACCTCGCAGAAGCGTTCGAGCGATGCGGTGAACCCGAAACTGAGCGGGTCGAGGATGGGGTCGATGACGTAGGCGGCGCCCAGATCGGCGACGCGGCTCACGTTGCGCTCGAGCGAATCGAGTCCTTCGCCGAAATCGGGGATCACGACCACCTTGCAGCGCAGGTCGCGAACGATGTCCAGGTTCTGCCCGTTCACGCTCAGCAGTAGATCGACGCCGGCTTCGTCGGCCTCGCGGATGGTCTCCGTGTGGAACGTGTCGATGCTCACCGTGAGATCGCGTTCCTTGAGGGCGTGGACCACCTCGCCGACGTTTGGGAACGCCTCCATGGGCGGGCAGCCGAGGTCGATGACATCGGCGCCGCTCGCCAGGAAGTACCCGGCTTGGGCGAGGATCTCCGGGAGCGGGAGACTCCACGCCTCCACGATCTCGGCGATGATCCGCACGTGATACTCGCCGTAGCCCTCCAGGACGCGCTCCTGGCCGAAGTGCAGCGGGATGTCTTTGAGGTCCTTGGGGCCGCGCACGACGGGGACCCCCACGCGGTCCTCGATGAGGCCGATATCGCCACGACTGAGGCCGGGGATCATGACCTGGGCGCAGTCACAGTCGGCGGGGAGGCGACGGGCGATCCACTCCGTGCGCATGAGCGCGGCCACCGACCCCCGCAACTCGGCCACCTCGTAGTCGAAGTCGAGCTCGAGTCGCGCCAGCGTCGCGCGCAGGGCGTCGGCTGCCAGGCGTCCGGTTACGAACAGCGTATCGACCACGTCAGGCGTCCTCGCCGTCTCAGGAGTAGAGCCACTCGCTCTGCGATGTGTGCTGCGTGGCGAACGCGCGCCCCGTGATCTCCGGGCGTATCTCCGCCAGCGTGCCGAAGCGCTCGGCGAAGGCGTTGTGCTCGTGGATGCCCTCGAAGTTCTCCTGCCGAGCCAGTACGAACGTGTCGTCGTCGAGATGCCCGTACTCGCTGCACACGCCGTCCAGCATCTGGCGCACGACGTCCTCGACGAACCGGGGGTTGCGGTGCGCCTTCTCGACGACCGCGAGCTCGTCGGGCCGTTTGAGCAGCTCGTAGATCTCGGAGCTCATGGACTGCTCCGCGATGCGCAGAAGATCCTCGGCGCGCAAGCGCTGATCGGAGCCCACGATGAGGGTGCCTTTGCCGCGCTGGTTGTGCGAGGCCATCGGCAGGAGGCCCACGATGCGTTCCGCCTCTTCTTCTGCGTATCCCTCTTCCACGAGCAGTTCCACCGAGTGCTCGCGGACCATGTCCTGAGCGCACGGGCACACGGTGAGGCCGTTGACTTCGACGCCGATGAGCAGGCGCGTGCGCGCGCGCGTCGCCGCGGCGATGCCCACGAGCGTGTAGAGCTGCTCCGTCGGCCTCTGGGTGACCGGCGTGATCTTGGTGATCGGCGACTGCGCCCGGATGTGCACCTCCGCACGCAGCGCACCCTGGGTCGCGACCACGTCCTCCGCCATGCGCCTCGCCAGCGACTCGATGTCGGTGAACGGAGTGCGCGTGAGCCCCTCGGCGAGATCCTCGACCACCTCGCTGAACCGCGACATGTGCACGCCGGCCTGCTCGGGACTGAGGTCGGCGTACAAGTCGAGCACGGCGTAGAACAGCTCAGACCTGCCGCCGTCCTTCATGGCGATGATGCGGCGCAGGTTGGTCACCCCTGCGCGACTCAGCGCCACGCCGACGGCGGGCCGCGCCTGCTGCGTGTCTCTGCGCGGGCGGCACTGCTGGTCCGGATCCATTCGTGTCCCCTCAGCCGCAGGCGACGGTCTCGGTACACGAGGCGTCGTCGGCCAGCATGGCGTAGTTGTCGTACGAGACCGTGTAGGCCGCCTTGAAGTGGGCGCGCATGTCGTCCTCGATGCGCGGGTCGTAGTCCGGGGCCACCGAGAAGGTTCGCCCCGAGACCTGCTTGAGGACCACGCCGTCGCGGGCCACGAGCTCGCCGCCCTTGTACACGTACCGCGGCCGGGCGAACATCGCCTCCTTGTCGTCCTGCTCCTGGTACACGGCGATGTCCGCGTCGGCGCCGACGCCGAGGTGCCCCTTGTCCTTCAGACCGAGGGCTCGGGCGGGACCCGCGCGAGTGATGACGGCGATGTCGCTGAGCGAGTACTCCCGGTCCAGCTCGGCGAGCACCGCTCCGTTGCGCGCACGCGAGTGCACTGAGGCGAGCATCTCCTCGCGGTAGCCGCGGTCCATGAGCAGGCGGATGATCTGCGGGTAGTTGCTGAAGGTGCCCGCATTGGGGTGGTCGGTCGTCAGGAACACCTTCCACGGGTCGTCGATGAGGAGGTAGAGCTCCAGGCCGGTGACCCACATGGTCGCGTTGATGGGGTTGCCGGGTGCGTAGACGATCGGCACGATGCCGCCCCCCGACTCGCCCTCGACGTCGTCGTTCATCCAGCGCCCGCCGGCCGTGTTGTGCAGGTTGTGCTGCAGCGGTCCGTCGCAGGTCATGGTGGTGGCCCGCCCGAAGACGACCTGGCCGACGTCGACGGTCAGCTTGGGGCTGGCGTTGACGGCCTGCGCGACGGCGACCGCCTCGGACTTGTGCACGTGGCCCTTGCCGGCGCCGTAGCTGAGGAACTGCAGGTGGCAGAGGTGCGCGCGGTGGCCGTCCAGCGCCTTGATCGTCTCGATGCTGGTACGGGCGCTCGTATGCCGGCCGAGGTTGATGCCGTGGATGTGCACGGCGTGGGGGAGCTCGAGGTCGTCGGCGATCGTCGCCAGGGTCTCCATGATCTGGCGCGGGGTGACGCCGTAGCCGATGACCTCGTCGTCGAGCTCGGAGACGTTGCTGCCCCACTTCCAGTTCTCGACTCCGCCCGGGTTCACGATCTTGATCGCGTAGCCCTCGCTCGCCCGCAGCAGCCAGGCGACGTAGTCCCTGGCGCGATCGAACTGCTTGTCGGCGATGCTCTGCATCACGAAGTGGTTGTTGCCCATCACCATGAAGGCGCCGTTGTCGAGGTTGGGCGTGTCCTCGAGTTCCTCGTGCGTGTGGCGCGCCATCAGCGGTGCGGTCGACGCCTGCATCACCGTGGTGTAGCCGAGCTCGGAGTACAGCTGCCCGGTGGCGTAGGTCGAGGGCACCGTGCCCCCGGCGCCCGCCCTCAGCGCTGCGGAATGGGTGCGCTCGTGCCCCCGGTGATCCTCTGGGCGCAGCTTACGGCCGGCGTTGACCTCTCCGCCGACGATGTGCGCATGGATGTCCACGCCGCCGGCCATGACCACCAGTCCGGCGGCGTCGACGATCTCCGCGTGCTCGCGGTCGATCTCCTCGGCCGCCACGATGCGACCGTCCTTCACCCAGATGTCGCCGATCTCTCCGGCCTTTGCGTTCTGCGGGTCGTAGACCCGTCCACCTATGATGCCCAGCATCAGCTCACCGCCTCGATGATCCGGTCGAGGATGTCCTCGTCGGTCGGACGATCCGTCGAGATGACCTGCTTCAGGGGGATCGGCACGTTGTCCATGCGGTAGGCCGTGCCGCCGGCGTCGACGCCGTAGGCCGCCGTCGGGAAGAGGACCTTGGCCTTCGCGGCCACCACGCTCGGTCCGTGGTCGAAGACGATCGTCGGGATGCTTTCCAGGTGCGCCGCGGCGGCGGCCGGGAAGTGCGCCCCCGGGTCGGAGGCGATGATCACGGCGGCGTCGGCGGCCTTGCGCGCCAGCATGTCGACCGCGGTGAACTCCCCCGGCATGAACAGCGGATAGCCGCGCGCGAAGCTGACGGCGAACGGGTAGCCCGTGGTCCACGTGAGCACCTGGTCGGCGCCGGTGACGTTGCCGTGTCCCCGCATGGGGATGACCGAGAATTTGGCGTAGTCGTTCAGTTCGGCCACGAGGGTGAACAGTTCCGCGACGTTGAGCTGGCGCGCGGGCGCCATGGTGAGGCCCATGCCCATGAAGGCGACGCCGTAGCGGCACGACTTCATGCGCTCTGCCAGCTCCTTGAGCTCCGCCACCGGGACGCCGCCGACCACGTCGGCCGACGGCTCGCCGCCCCGCACCAGCAGGCGCAGGGTGGACAGCACTTCGTAGTCGCTGCCGACCTCGATCTGAAAGAAGTGATCGGCCTTCTTCGAGCTGCCCGTGGGCCGCACGTCGACCACGTACATCACGCGGTCGGCGCGCCCGTTGGGGGTGAGCGCGCCTTTCGCGGTCAGCGAGAAGCGCGGGAAGTGGCGCAGGTGCGAGGCGTCGGGGTTGCAGCCCCAGAACACCACGAGGTCGGCGCGGTCGCGAACCTCGCCCAGCGTGCAGGTGGGCTCGCCGACCGCCTGCATGGCGAGCCCCGTCGGACCGTGACAGACCGACGACGTGGAGTCGATGATGGCGCCGATCTTGTCGGCGAGCGCGACTGCTTTGCGCTGCGCCTCGCTCGCGGACGAGCTGAGCCCGTAGATCAGCGGGCTATCGGCTGCCGAGAGGATGCTCGCCGCCTCGGCGACGGCTTCGTCCCACTCCACCTCGCGGCCGTCGACGAGGGGCAGGCGCGAGCGCGGGTCGTAGTCCATGAAGATGCCCTGCCCGCTGGAGCAGGCGAGCTTGACCTTGAGGATCTCGTTGTCCTCGGTCTCCACCTTCAGGTCGTCGCAGAGGCATCCGCAGAACGGGCAGGCGACGTTCTCGATCGTCGTACTCACGTCGAGACCTCCTCGCCGGGCAGCGGTGTCACGTCGACCTGGAGCCCCTTGAAGCAGGGCATGCCCGTGCCCAGCGTCTCCGTGCCGACAAGCTTGTTGGCCATGGTCCCCATGGGGACGAACACCAGGCCGGCCGGCACGGTGCCGGCGTGGGCCGTGAGCTCCACCTCGCCGTCCGCCGTGCGCAGCAGCACCTGCCCGCCGTCGCTGACCTCGAGGCGGGTCATGTCGTCGGGGTTCATCTCCACGAGCGCGGTCGCTGCGAGATACTCGGCGGAAGCCTTGCCCTTGTGCATCCCGATGGCCTGTTTACGCGTACGCCCGGTGATCAAGGTGAGTCGGTCGCTCACGGCTCTCCTCCCTTCGCTCTTCGCTCTCTCCGTACACTTGCCCCGCGCGCGCGAGGAGGTCTGCAAGGCATTCCCGCCGGTCGCGGGCCTGCGTCACGACGGTACATATCGGGTGGCCTTCAGCGATCACCTGCCGGCTGCGCGGCACGTCTCTCACGCCGCGCGCCAGCCAGGTGTCGGTGTCGGGGGTCGTCACCCGGCGGCGTGCGTAGACGATCGCCTTGCCGAAGAACCCCGGAACGACCGGCTGCAGGACGTCCGCGTCCGGCAGCTTCCCGGCGCAGGCGTCCACGTGGGCGCTGAAGACGTTGGCGCCGCAGGCATCCTCCAGCAGCTCCATCGAGCCGCTGTAGCGGGGATTGACCTCGATCACGTGCGGGCGCACGATGCCTCTCCGATCCCTGCCGACAACAACGTCCATCCCGTTGACGCCTCTCAGGCCAAAGTGCCGCGTGAGCGTGCGCGCCGCGTGGCGGATCTCCGCGATCACGGTGTCTGACTCCGCGGTGGAGAGGTCGAGGGGGTGGATGTTGCCGCACCATCCGAACCCCGAGCTCCCCAAGGCGGCACACCCGATGAGCTGTTCGCTGAGACCGAGGATGCGGCAGTCACGGCCGTCGGCGACGAACGCCACCGACGCGGGCAGTCCGTCCACCTCGGATTGTAGCACGTGGTCCGCGTCGAGCAGCGTCCCGTCCCAGTAGCGCACGCCGTGCCCGCCGCCGCTCCGAACGCGCTTGCGCAGCCAGCGGCCGGGGCCGGCTCCGGCCTCCTCGCCGGGCAGGAGCGTGACGGGATGCGCGATGCCGGATCCCTCGCACACACGTCGCAGCAGCGCCCAGTCTCTGACCTCGAGCAGCACCTCCGCCGGATTGCCGAGGACCTCGCACTCGCCAGCGAGCCGCGCCACGACCTCGGCATGATTCTCGAGGTTGGCGCCGTACACCACGGCGTCCGCGGCGACCCGCCGCGCGGCCTGCCCCAGCCCTTCGGCGTTCAACGCCAGCCCGAGGTCGCGTCCCAGGGCGTAGGTCTCGGCCAGGAGGACCTGGTCCCGGTCGGCGAAGAAGTCGACGGCGACCACGTCGCGGCCGCCGCGGATCGCAGCCGCCGTCATGGCGCGCGTGCTCACAGCGAGGACGAGGATGCGCACTAGCCGGCGAGCTCCTTGGCGCTCTCCATGATGCCCTCGGCGTCGAGGACGAGGTCGTTGCGCTCGAAGAGGCGGGCGATGGAGCGCTTGTGCACCTTCATCTTGAGATCGCCGATCCCGAGCGCGCCGAAGAGCAGCTTGTCGCCGATCTCCTTGCCGTTCCAGGTCGCCTTGGTGCCCTCGACACCCAGTGGCGGCACCGCGTTGACGTCGGCGAGCACGCGGAGCGTCGGGTGCTCCCGCCACAGAGCCTCGGGTACGAGCTGGACACCCTCGACGCCAGTGCACACGACGGCGCAGGCGCCCTCGAGCGCGGTGGCGGTCGTGCTCTCGTCGGCGGCGATGGCCGGCGTCACGTCGGCGCCGAAACGATCCTTGACGACGGCGCAGGCCGCTTGAGCGCGTTCGATGGTGCGCGAGGTGAGGGTCACCTGAGCGCCCTCGGCCGCGAGGAGCCCGGCCGCTCGCTGTCCCACGGGGCCGGTCCCCGCCAGCACCACGACCTTCTGTCCGGCCACCGGCACCGACGAGATCACCTTGACGACGGCCGCTGCGGCGGTGGTGTTGCAGCCGTTGGAGTCGAGCATGACGGAGACGCGCAGCGGGTCGAAGAACGAGCCGACCGCCTCGCGAAGGATCGCCTCGCCCTTGGCGACGTCGATGCCGCCGATGAAGACGGCCGTGTTCTTGAGATCGGCGGGGCCGCGCGTGAACATGGCGCCGTAGACGAGGTCGCGCACCTCGCCGGGCTCGATCCCGCCGTACTGCAGGAGCGCGTCGATGCCGGCGTCGTAGGCCGTCACCGCGTCGAACACTGCTGGGACGCGGTCGCTGTCGAACTGGATGAGGATCTTCTGCATGGGCTCCTACCTCCTTGATTCCGTTGCGTCGCATCTTGAGAGCCGGCGCCGTGCCGGAAGGTATACTCGTCCGGCGTTCCTCGACCTCGTCAACGCCGCGTCACGCGCCGCCGGAGGCACCGCCGCATGAGCCAGCTCCGACAACTCGCCCTCACGCCCGGCTGGATCTACGAGATCGTCGTGTGTACGTACGTTGAGGGTTCCCCTCACGCATCACCTGCCGGCGCGTGGACGCATGACCTGCGTTCTCTCTGTATGGAGCTGTACGACACGTCGCACACGCTGTCGGCCCTGCTCGCGGCCGGCGAGTTCGTCGTGGATCTGCCGGCGGATGCAGGGACGTTCTTCCGGGCACTGCACGACCCGTCCGCGCTCCACTTCGAGCGCGCCTCCGTGGTCTCCGCACCTTGCCTGGCCGATGCGAGCGCGACCATCGAGCTGACGGTCACCGATGCCACGCCGCGTGAAGGAAGGACGCTCGTCACCGGCGCCGTTCGCCACGTCACGACCCGCGGGGAGGCGCGGCCCATCAACCGTGCCGAGGGACTACTGGTCGAGAGCCTCATCGTGGCCTCGCGGTCCGGACTGCGCCCGCGGGAGGACACGCTCGCGGTGCTTGCCGAGAACGCCCGAGTCGTCGAGAAGGTCGCACCCGGCTCGGACTTCGCCGAGGCGATGTCCCGCCTGAGGGACGCGCTGGCCTCGGAGTCATAGCGCGTCCTTGCGGATCTCCACCTTGGCGCGGGTGTTGCGCCCGCGGGCGATGGTCACGGAATCGCCGAGACCGTTGTCCCGCAGGTACTCGCGCATGTGCGACTCGAGCAAGGCGGCCTGGTCTTCGCGCGCGAGTCCGTAGACGGCCGGCCCCCACGAGCTCTGGCCGGCCCCGAACGCACCCCCGCGCAGCATGGCGGCGGCGGTCTCGTTCGTGGCTTCGTGGGAGTAGGTCCCACCCTGGACATCCGTGAAGTACGCACCGGTCTTACGGTCGATCGCGGTCAGGGCGCGCCCGAACGTCTCGATGTCGCGTTCGACCAGCGCCGGCATGAGCAGGAGCTGCGTGATGCGGCACACCTCCTCCGAGATGTGCACGGACGGCGTCAGCGACGCGAACACGTCCTCCTCGCTGTGGCTGCTCAGGCCTTCGCCGCCGGCCGGGATGGCGATCACGAAGCACCAGTCCGCAGGGAAGTCGTGCCGCCACACCACGGTGGGCACGCAGCAGCGCTCGCGAACGGGCACGCCGCAGCCGGCGTCGATGAGGAGGCCGCCGGTGCGGAAGGCGGCGATCCCGATACCCGACCGCCGCCCCCGTTGCAGCGCGAACGCGATATCGCGCACGTCGGCATCGATCCCGCAAACCGCGGCGAGACCGGCGCCGACGGCCAGTGCGAGCTGGGTGCCGGAGCCGAGCCCGACGTGTTCGGGGATGCGTTCCTCCACCCTGATCGCGACCCTCGGCTCCACGCCGTAGGTGTCACAGAACCTGCTCACCGTCGCGCGCACCGGTTCTCTGTTGTCGCCGACGATCGTCAGCTCGTCATTCTCCTCGAAGACGACCGACGTGCCGGGTTGGTCGATCGCGACGCCGATGCTGCCGAAGCAGCGGCCGATGTCCTCGCTCAGGTTGGTGAACCCGAGGTGAAGCCGGGAGCCGGTCTCGACGGAGACCCTCACGAGCCGGCGTCCCCCCGCTCCGCGCAGGCGCGCAGGATGCCCTCGATCTCGGAGGGCGATTCGAACACGGTGATGCCCTCCATCGTGCGCAGCTTCTCGGTGTTCTCCACGTCGATCGCGCGGATCTTGAGTTCGAGACGCTCGCCGCCGGGACGCATGGTCACCGTCGTCCCCGGGCGAAGGTCGACCGGCATGATGTAGATCGGCGTCGTTGACTTGGCGGTCTGTCCGACGGCGTTGGTCACCATCGTGTCCTCGATGCCGTGCGCGATCTTGGCCACCGAGTTCGCGGTCGCGGGCGCCACGAGCAGGCAGTCGTACTGACCTATCTGCAGAGGCCCGGTGATGAACGGCGAGTTGGCGTCCTTCTCGATCTTCACCGACTTGGCGATCTCTTCGACCGTCTCGGTCAGCTTGTACCAGCGCAGCACCCGCACCGCGGCGATGGACAAGGCCGCCGTGATCTCCACGTCGAGCTGCTCCCGCAGAGCCGCCATGGCTGCGACGGTCTCGGGCATCTTGTCGCCCGAACCGGTGATTCCCCACACGACCTTCAGTGTCATCGCCTCGACCTCCTCACTGACGGCCGCTCGCGAGCAGCCGTGCCACTTTGACCAGACGGTCGACGACCTTGTGGATGGCGTCCAGACCCACCTCGTCTGCCTCCACGCCGGCCGCGCCCTTGTCGCGCGACCAGACGGCGGCGCCGAGATTGGCGCCGAAGGCGCCGCCGCCCACGGGGATCATCTCGTTGATGAGGTAGAACCCCGCGATCGTCAACAGCGTCGGCTCCTGACCCCCGCTGCGGTCGCCGCCGACGGCGATGCCGGTCCCGACCTTGCCCCGAAACACCCCCGGCTCGCGGGCGACGACGGCCCGGCAGCGGTCGAGGATCGTCTTGAGCTGGCCGCTGACCTGGCCCTGGTACACCGGCGTGCCGAGGATCCAGGCGTCGGCCCATTCAAGCTTCGGATACAGATCTTCCATGTCGTCCTTGAAGGCGCACCCCTGTTGCTTGCGAACGCAGGCGTCGCAGTGCACGCAGAATCCGATGGTCTTGCGATGGGCGCTGAAGTAGTCGACGGCCGCGCCGTGCTGCTCTTGCGCGTACCGGAGCGCCTCGTTGACTGCGAAGTCGGTGGCCTTTCGGCGTGAGCTTCCCGAGATGCCGAGAAGTCTGATGCCGCTGTCGTTCATCGCTTCTCCGTACTTCCCGTTCGAGGATAGCGCCCGATGGACGACGAGGGCGGGGGTGCTGGCGTTCTCCAGCGAGCCCCCCCGCCCTCGTCCTGTTTCGTCACGGATCGGCGGTCTGTCGCCGGACCGTGACGAGAGGTCCTGTCATCCTGCAGGCTTGTCCTTGATCCCTGAGATGTAGTCGTACAAGAAGGCGGCGATGAGACCGCCGACTATCGGGCCGATGATGTAGATGGGGAACTTGGCCCAGTCGTAGGTGCCTCCCCAGAGGGTCTCCGTGAACAGGGGCCCAAAGGTACGCGCCGGGTTCATCGAAGCGCCCGTGATCGGACCCGAAATCCAGATGTCGGCAGCGACCACGAAGCCGATGGCGAGACCGGCAAATCCCTTCGGCGCCCTGTCGTCGACCGCGGAGCCCCAGATCACCAGGACCAGGAAGAAGGTCATGACTGCTTCCGACACGATCGCCTGCCAGTAGCTCACGTCGGGGCCCGGCAAGGTCCCGCCAAGGCCTGCGTCGACAGCCCTTTGCCCGAGGATGATAACGATAACGATCGAGGCTGCCACGGCGCCGATGAGCTGCGCGAGGACATAGGCCACCATGTCCTTGGCCGGGAAGCGGCCGGTGGCCCAAAGCGCGATGCTGACGGCGGGGTTGATGTGCGTGCCCGAGATGTGGCCGAACGCGTAGATCATGACCATGACGGCCACACCGAACGAGATCCCGATGAGAAGGAGACCGGCCATATCCGGCCCTTCGAAGAACACGACCATCGTGACCACGGACAAGGTGCCGATGAGCACCAGGACGAACGTGCCGATCAGCTCTGCGATAGCCCGCTTCGCGAGGGTGGGTTGTGGCACGGTGTCACCTCCAAAG
Organism: Thermoleophilia bacterium; assembly: GCA_035686425.1. GTDB lineage: Bacteria > Actinomycetota > Thermoleophilia > UBA2241 > UBA2241 > CAIXSE01. Next base: position 2,576 of record DASRZL010000024.1, on the reverse strand, counting down.
ACGTTTGTGATGAACGGAAGGTCGTATCGGGGACCGGGAGTCTGAGCTCCCGGTCCCCGATCACCTCACGAGGACACTGAATCAGCTCCTCGCAGACCTCCTTCGGTCAGACGGCCACGTTCCACTGGCAGTAGCCCACGGCGCCGGAACCACGGCCCGTCGCCATCGGGACGTTCCTCTTGATGAGGGCGCAGGTGGCGCAGTCCTTGCATGCGCGCACCGGAGCGCCCGGCGTGCCAGGAGCGACGGCGATCGCGTTGGTCATGAGGGTCGCCGTGGTGCACTCAGGCGTGAGGAAGCACGGGAAGTCGGACAGCGTCATCAGAGCAGCGAAGCGCTGGGTGATGGCGCAGGCCGGATACGTGTAACGCTGCGGGTTGCTGATCACGTCGTTGCTGTCGACGGTGCTCAGATCGACCGCGACGCCCTTGACCTTGCCGCCGGCGCCGATCGGCTTGATGTCGAGGATGGCCTCGCCGCGCTTGAGGATATCCATGAAGTCGACGTTGTGCAGCTCGTCGGCCTCGCCGCGGTCCGGATGCATGGCGGCGTAGTTGTGGAAGCGCGTGTTGAGCAGGTTGATCACCATCGGGACGGTGAAGCTGTCCTTCCACAGGATGTACGCCGTGGCGCAGGCGGTCGAGCCGGTGGCGACCGAGAGCACGTCGTACGGGCTCTTGAACGCGTCGGCCTTGAGGGCGGCGTTCAGCGTGTTCTCGAGCACGCCGGTGACGGCCTCGTAGATCGCGAACACCATGTCGTCGTTGAACATGTTGTAGGCGGACTGCGCGATGTGGTGGGCGACGTCGCCGACGCAGTACGCGGGGACGGCGGTGATGTTGGCGTAGTGGACGCCGGCCTTCATGGCGGCGACGATCGTCGGGCGCATCTTCACCTTGTAGTCAGCCATGTACTTGCTGACGTCGAAGGAGCTGTGCGGGCCGTGGCCGCCGAGGTTGTGCGTGGCCATGAGCTGCGCCTGGGCGGCGGAGGGCTCGCGGTACACGAACTGCAGCATGTCGACCTCGGCCTGCTCGGCGTCGGCCAGGGTCTTGCCCGACTCGACGGCGGCGCGGAACGCGCCGGCGAGGCCGTAGGAGGTGTTCATGCCCCACGACTTGCAGGCGAGGATGGTCTTCTTGTGGTCGGCCGGGATGTCCAGGGGAACCAGGATCTGGTTCACGAGGTTCGGCACCGAGCCGACCGACATGGCGAAGTCGACCACGCAGGTGGGGCCGTACATGCCGCCGTAGCGACGCGCGGCCTCCATGCCGACGAGGGCCTTGTTCGCCGCGATGGCGTCGATGAACTTCCACATCGAAGCTTTGAACGCGGGATCCTCTTCGTACATGATCTCGAGGATCGGCGGGGTCTGATAGTGCTCGACGAACGGATCGTCCTCAGGACGCACCGTGTCGGTGAGGGACGTCATGACGTCGAAGTGAGCGTTCACTGACTTCACGTGCAGGTCGATGACTTCCTGCGACTGTCCCTCGTAGGCCGTCATCTTGTTCACGGCGTCGACGTACGGCTTCGCGTCCGTCACCTTGAACGTACCGCCGCGGTTGGCCTTGTTGACGCCGAATACCGCTTTGGTGGCGCCCACTGCCTCGGTTATCATCTTCTCGTAAAGCGACATCTCTACCTCCGTGCCTCGATTGACCGGTTTCCGTTGGTGGTTGCGCCGGGATGGGCCACCGATCGACGGACCTGCCCGGTGGCCGGCGGGGCTGAAAGCGCCCCCTTCAGACTGCGCCTACTCGAGAACCTCTTTGCATTCCGCGCAGAGAATGCGCGGCAGCTTCTTCCGGGACTTCTTGTTCGGGAACGGGTAACCGCCCTCCCAGAAGTCGACATCCTCACGGAGCGCGTGATCCATGCAGAGACCCATGCCGCACACGATACAGATGCCGACCGCCTCGGTCTGCTTGCCGGCCTTCGCGCACACATAACACTGCATACCTGACCCTCCTTCCTGTTGGTGAGTGTCATCTATTTCTAACACTTCTGCGACGAGGATTCGCCGTTGTGCTCGTCGCCGTCGCCCGTGCGGTGACGGGACGTGCTGCCGCCTGCGCGAGACTTCGAGTGACGCCTCACCTCCTTGCCATTCTCCGCCTCGGGACTGACTCCCAAATCAAGACAGCCGGGCTGCCGAGAACGATCTCGGCAGCCCGGCTGTCTTGACGCGGGGGCGATGACCAGCCGGACTATCCCTTCCGCGGGGTAGCCACTCCACAGTGCCATGGCACTCTATGCGGTGAGTCGGCCTTGTGTCAACGTATTCAATAGGTTCATACGTAGTCCACGTTGAGCGAAGCGCGCGAGGCCGGCGCGGCGGCTGCTGCCGACGGCGCGGAGCACGCCGACCCTTACCGGGTGGTCGGTGGGGATCATCACCGGCGCATCAGGCGGGGTACGTGACGATCTCGGTCGCCTTCACCGAGGCGTACACGGCACCGCCCTCACCGAGGTGCAGTGCGGCCACGGCCGCCGGCGTGACCTCGGCGACGATCGGCATGGGCCCCGAGACGTGCACGCGGATACGCTCACCCGCTACGTCCAGTTCGCCGGCC
>DASRZL010000023.1:0-2024 GCA_035686425.1 Thermoleophilia bacterium | reverse complement strand
GCCTGCAGGACCTCCACGCAGCATCGGAGTAGGCATGGGCGACGCTGCACCGCAGACCATCGGCGACCACTCGCAGTGGGCCGAGAGCTCCCACTGCCGGGTCTCCGCCGTGCGCCACTTCGGCGCCTTCGCCGTTCTCGAGCTCATCGCGCCGCGCGTGGCGCGGCGGGCGCAGCCCGGGCAGTTCGTCATGATCACCGTGCCCGGGGGCGGGTTTCTGCTACGCCGCCCGGTCTCGCTGTTCTCGGTACGCGGCGACCGTATCAGCCTGCTGCTGGAGGCACGCGGCGCCGGCACCGAACGCCTCGTCGGGCTCGAAGTGGGGGAGAGCATCGACCTGGCCGGTCCGCTCGGAAGTGCGTTCCCGACCGAGGGCGTGAGCAACGCGCTCCTCGTCGGCGGCGGCATCGGGTGCGCCCCCCTGCAGTACCTTGCCGACGAGCTGGCGGCGGCGGGCGCCGGCGTCACCGCCGCCTTCGGCTTCCGCGACTTCCGCGCCGCGCGCGCCGCCGGCGCCTTCAGCATCGACCGGCTCTGGGTCGCCACCGAGGACGGCAGCGTCGGGAAGGCGGGGACCGCGCTGCACCTGCTCGCGGCCCTCGACGTCGCGCCGGGCACGACCGTCTACGCGTGCGGGCCCGCGCCCATGATCGCCGCCGTCCAGCGATGGACCTTCGCCGAGGGACTGCGTGGGTACGTCTCCCTGGAGGCGCACATGGCCTGCGGCACGGGCTCCTGCCACGGTTGCGTGGTCGACACAGCGCGCGGCAAGCTCCGCGTCTGCAGCGAGGGGCCTGTCTTCCGCCTCGACGAGGTGACGCCGTGACGACCGGCGGGCCGGATCTCTCCGTCCGGCTGGGCTCCATCTCACTCGAGCACCCGCTGCTCGACGCGTCGGGCACCTTCGATCTGCTGGAGTACGCGCGGCGCTACGACGGCGACTACATCGCCGACTTTCCCTACGCCGCCTACGTCCCCAAGACCGTCACCGCCGACGCGCGGACGGGCAACCCGGGGCCGCGCGTCACCGAGACCGCTTCCGGCATGATCAACGCCATCGGCCTCGAGAACCCCGGTGTGGAGGCCTGGATCGAGGGCCTCTCTGCCTGGGCCGGACTCCGGCAGCCGGTCATCGTCAGTGTCGGCGGCAACGACCCAGCCCAATACGCTGCGGTGGTCGCCGCCCTCGAGGCGCACCTGGACGTGGCGCCGCAAGGATCCGCGCCGCCCATCCAGGGCTACGAGCTCAACATCTCGTGTCCCAACGTCTCCAGCGGCCTGCAGATCGGCGCCGACCCTTCAGCCACCGAGAACGTGGTGGCTGCCTGCCGTGAAGCCACCGGGCGGCTCCTGCTCGCCAAGCTCACCCCCAACGTCCGTGACGTCGCGGAGATAGGCCGGGCTGCCCTCGCCGCCGGCGCCGACGGCCTCTCCCTCGTGAACACGTTCAAGGCGCTGGTCCTCGACCGGCAGACCCTGCGCCCGTTCCTCGGCAATCGCACCGGCGGACTCTGCGGACCGGCGATCAAACCCATCGCCCTGCGCATGGTCGCCGAGGTCGCCGAGGCGTTCCCGGGCGTGCCTCTCGTGGGTATGGGCGGCGTGATGACGGGGCTCGACGCGCTCGAGTTCATCGCCTGCGGCGCCACGGCCGTGGCGGTGGGCGCCGCCAACTTCACCGCGTTCGAGGCGCCGCAGCGCATCCTCGCTGAGCTTCGCGACGAGATGGAGGCCCGCGGGCTCGCCTCCGTGGCGGCCGCCCGCGGCCTGGCTCTGGACGCCTGACAGGCCCGGCGAGCACGATCCGCGGGCAAAAGCCCAGCTAGGCGTCCTTTTTCACAGCTCATCTCTGTTGAACTCGCCGCGCGGCATCGCATATACTTTCGCGCGATGTCCCCCTCTTCAAAGCAGTTCAACACGGCTCCGGAGCGGTCGCTTGATCAGCGGATGGACGCTCTAGGCAGGGCGAACGAGGTCCGCAGTCGGCGCGCCGCGCTGAAGACCGACCTCAAGCACGGCGTCGT
>DASRZL010000022.1:0-4132 GCA_035686425.1 Thermoleophilia bacterium | reverse complement strand
CAGACGATGAACCAGATCGTCGCCGCCAGCACGTAGTTCATGAAGCCTCCTTGACGGACGGGTGCCGCCGGTCAGGCGGCGGGACTGCTCATGGGTGGGTGTACCCCGCGAGAGTCCTGAACCCTCTCCGCTGCCGGGAATCGCAGCGGGCCGGTCTCCAGAGCGTTGCGCGCCGCGGACACGTACGGCTGAGCGTACGCGCAGAGATACACCCGTACGTCTGGAGGCACGCCCAACGGTGCGAGTCCCGAGCGACCATACGCCGACGGATCGTCAGCCGGGCTTGGTGGCGCAGCAGCGCAACCCTGACGGAGCGACGGCGGCGCCGGTGCGGCGCTAGTCTTCGAGGCCGTCGGCGGCGGGCACGTCCGACGGCTGCGGCGGGATCTCGTCCTCGGGCAAGCCGCGAACATGTTCGAGGGCGCGCTCCGCAGCGGCTGCGCCCTCGCGCAGGCAGTCGCCGATGCCGATGCCGTGATAGGCGCCGCCGGCGAGCTCGATGCCGGGCACGCGTGCGACGGCGGACTCGATGTGCCCCACCAGCTCGACGTGGCCGACCCGGTACTGCGGCATGCCGCGCGGCCAGCGGAAGATCTCGACGAACTCCGGCTCCGCGCTGATGCCCATGATCTCGCGCAGCTCGGCGCGCACGACCGCGGCCATCTCGTCGTCGTCCAGCTGCGCTGCGGCCTCGCGGCCGGCGCGCCCGAGAAAGCTGCGCAGCAGCACGTGGCCGTCGGGCGCACGCCCGTCGAACTTGCTCGAGCTCCAGGTGGTCGCCATGACGGGCCGCTTCTCGGCGCGCGGCACGACGAACCCGAAGCCCTTGAGGTCGTGCCCCACCTGATCCGCCCTGAAGGCCACCGACGCGGTCGCCGTCGAGACGTAGTCGATCGATGAGAGGTCGGCCGCGGCGCGTGGCGCAACGGCGCGCAGCAGGTCGCCGCTCGCCCACGCAGGGGTCGCGAGTACCACGGCGTCGGCCACCACGCGTGAGCCGTCGCCGAGCTGCAGGGCGTAGGCTCCGGCCCTGGCGCCGGCGCCGCATCCGGCGCCGCACTCGGCCATCGTCGTCACGCGGGCGCCGCCGTGCAGGCGTTCCGCCGGCAGCGACGCGACGGCCGCGTCGCTGAGATCCTGCAGCCCACCCTTGAAGGAGTAGAAGTACGAGCGCGGGCCTGGGGGCCTCGCTCCGGCCGGGCCGGCCGGGCCGCCCGGCGCGCCCTGCCCGCCGCCGCGCGCGGCGGCGGCCTTCTGGCGCGCCTTGCGCCGCTTGAGCATCGCCAAGATGAGGCTGCGGTGCTCGCGCTCCATGTCGAGGAACATCGGGAAGGTCGCGCGCACGCTCATCTGCTCCGGGTCGCCGGCGTGGATGCCGGCGACGATCGGCTCGGCGATGCGCTGCAGCGCCTCCTTGCCCAGCCGGCGGCGGACGAAGTCGCCGAGACTCTCGTCGCCGGCCGATCCCACCGCATCCACCGGCCCTCCTGTCGCCGCTCCACCGCGCGGCAGGAGCAGATCAAGTCCCATGCGGACCTTGCCCGGCCAGCTGATCAGACCGCTCATCGCAAAGGGCACCATGCGCGTCGGGACCATGAGGATGATGCCCTCGGGCAGCTCGTACAGCTGTCCGCGCGTGTAGACGAAGCTCTTGCGGATGTCCTCGTTGCAGTCGAGAAAGCGGTCGGCGATGCCCAGCTCGCGGGCGGCCGTGATCGGCCAATGCTTCTCGATGATCGCCGAGTCCGGACCACCCTCGACGACGAAGCCGTCGCGGCGTACCGTGCGGACCTTGCCCCCGAAGCGCGGCTCCTCCTCGTAGAGGTGCCAGTCCACGGAGGGATCCTGGGCGCGGGCCGCCTCGAGCACGCGCGCGGCGCCGAGGCCGGCCATGCCGCCGCCGACCACGACGATGCGGAAGGGCCGCTCCTCGCCGGCGGCTGTCTGTGCGGCGCGGTCGCCCACGCGCGCTGGAGTCGGCTCGCCCACGGTCGTCATCCGGGCGAAGACGGTCCGTCGGGCCGGAGCAGGTCGTGCCCGCCCGGCCGATGCGCCAGGTAGTCGGTGACGACGTCGGCGAGGGCGTCGATGAAGAACGGCGAGTCGTTGGGCGCGTGGGAGCGGCGGTACTCGATGCCGAGGTCCTCGATCTGGCCGCGCAGCACGATGTCGAGATCGTAGAGCGTCTCGACGTTGTCGCTGACGAAGCCCACCGGCACGACGAGGATCTTCTTCCAGCCTTCCGCCGCAAGCGCGCGGACGGCGTCGTCTGCCTCCGGCCCGATCCACTCGCCGCCGCCTCGGCCCTTGCTCTGGAAGCCGAAGCGCCAATCCCCGGGCATGATCTGCGGGATCAGCTGGGAGACGGTCATCTGCAACTGGTCCACGTAGGGATCGCCCTCGGCGATGGTCTCGGACGGCACGCTGTGCGCGGTGAAGAGCACGGCCCACTCGCTGACGTCGCAGCCGTCGAGCGCCGCGGCGACGCGGCGGCTGACCGTCTGCACGAAGCCGCGGCTCGCGTACCAGCCCTCGAGCAGCGGGATATCGCGGCCGTGGCCGCCGCTCGCAGGGTCCTCCGCTGCCGCGAGCTGCGTCCGGTACCTGCCGCTCGTGAGCCGGGACGAGAAGGGGCTCATCGGCAGCGCGACCACCTCGGGCGCGTCGAGCGCGCGGACGCAGTCGGCGACGCCCGGCTCGGTGTAGAGGAAGCCGTGACGGACGCGCACCGGGAAGGCGAGCTCCTGGATGAGCTTCGCCTGCAGCGCGGCCGCCTGGCGCGCGGTGATGCCGGGGAGCGGCGAAGCGCCGCCGATGAGCGCGTAGCGCTCCTGAACGACGGCGATCGTCCCCGGGTCGGGGGCGCGCGCCATCAGGCGCTCGAGAAAGGGCACGATCTGTTCGGGGCTCTCCGGACCGCCGTAGGCCAGCAGGGCGACGTCGACGAGGCTGTCGGTCATGGCGTGGTCCTCCCCGGCCGGCTCAGCCGGGGGCGGCCGAGAGCCGGTGCACGGCGTCGACGAGGTACTTGACGTTGTCCGGCGGCACCTGCGGGATCAGGCCATGCCCCAGGTTGAAGATGTGCCCCGGGCGACCGGCGGCGCGGCGGATCACGTCGGCGGCGCGCTCCTCGATGGCCTTGACAGGTCCGAGGAGCGTGATCGGGTCGAGGTTGCCCTGCACGGAGACGTCGCCGAGCTGGTCCCAGGCACGGTCGAGGTCGATGCGCCAGTCGACGCCATACACGTCGCTCCCGGCCTTGCCGACGAGATGGAGCATCGCCGAGGCGCCGTTGCCGAAGTAGATGACCGGCGCCCCCAAACCCTTGACGTGGTCGACCACGTAGCGCACGTGGGGCAGCACGAGGAGCTCGTAGTCGTAGGGGCTCAACCAGCCGACCCAGGAGTCGAACAGCTGCACGACTTGGGCGCCGGCGGCGATCTGCGCCTTGAGGTAGTCCACGACGACCTCGGAGATGAGCCCCATGAGCCGGTTGAACGTCACCGGATCCTGGTACATGAGTCTCTTGACGTGCGCGTAGTTGCGCGAGTGGCCACCCTCGACGATGTAGCTGGCCAGCGTGAACGGCGCCCCGGAGAAGCCGATGAGAGGGATATCGTCGTCCAGCTCGTGGCGCACCAGGCGGATGGTGTCCATCACGTACTCGAGGTCGGACGCCGCGTCGATGCCGTGCACGCCCTCGAGGTCGCGGGCGCCGCGGATGGGCCGCTCGATGACGGGGCCATCCTCGGGGGTGAAGTGGAACCCGATCCCCATGGGCTCGAGCGGCAGAAGGATGTCGGCGAAGACGATGGCCGCGTCGAGTTCGAAGCGGCGGAGCGGCTGCAACGTGACCTCCGCAGCCACGTCCGGCCGCCGGCACATCTCGACGAAGCTCATCTTCTCGCGGATGGCGCGGTACTCGGGCAGATAGCGGCCGGCCTGGCGCATGAGCCAGACGGGCGTCGCGTCGACGGGCTTGCGGGCACAAGCATCAAGGAGGCGCATGGGCATCACCTGGTGAGGCGGGACAGGACGTCGGGAGAGTGATTGTAGCAAACGGGAGCCCGTGGGCTCCCGTCGACTGCGAACATCGGCCGGCCTCGCTTCACTCGGCCGGCCTGTACCCTTC
>DASRZL010000021.1:0-3310 GCA_035686425.1 Thermoleophilia bacterium | reverse complement strand
CCTTCGAGGGCACCAATCTGATCCTTCTGAGCGTCGGGATGCGCGTCAAGTATCGTCGCCACTTCGGCGCTTTCTGGCGTGGGGAGATGCCGCCGTTCCTGCGTTCGCTCGGCGTCCTCCTCCTGCTCGGCCTGGCCATCGCCGCCTTGTACGCGGCCGCGGGCATCATCGCCGTCGCCCTGCTGTTCGTGCCGCTGTTCGCCGCCCAGTACATGTTCAAGCTCCTCGTGCGCGAGCGCGAGCACGTTGCGCGGCAGACTGAGCTGAGCGACCAGTATCTCGAGATGAACATCGGCCTCGCCGCCGCTATGGTCGTCCTGCTCGACAGCAAGGACGAGTACACGGCCCAGCACTCGGCCGCCGTCGCCATGTACTGCCGGGACATGGCCATCGCTCTCGAGTTGCCGGAGGAGGAGGCCGAGGCGCTCCACTTCGCGGGGCTTCTCCACGACCTCGGCAAGGTAGGCGTGCCGGACGCCGTGCTCCGCAAGGCCAGCAGGCTGGACGAGGAGGAGTGGGAGTACATCCGGCAGCACCCCGAGAAGGGCGCCGAGGTCCTCTCGCATCTGGCGGCTTATCAGGAGGTCGCCGACATCGTCCGCTATCATCACGAGCGCCTGGACGGGAGCGGCTACCCAAATGGGATCCAGAGCGAGGCGATCCCGGAGCTCAGCAAGATCCTCGCCGTCGCCGACAGCTACCATGCGATGACGTCTGACCGGCCGTATCGAGGAGCCCGCAGTTCCTTCGAGGCGCTCAAGGAGTTGCGTCTCATTGCCGGCAAGACGCTGGACGCGACCTACGTCGAGGTCCTCGCCAAGGTGCTACGGGACAAGGACCTCGCCTATCGTGACGGCAGCTCGACCGACTTCATGGGCGAGTACGAGCGCGGACGTATCAACCTCCGGCTGCGCGGCCACGCGCTCGCCGACGTCAGCGGCCTCTCCGGTACGCGGCAGGAAGACCCAGCGGCAGGCTGACCACCGCTCGCGCCGTGAACGCGGCGGCCACCGCCTTCACCGCGTCGATCCACACGAACGGCACCACACCCGTGAGCACTGCCGTGCCGGCGCTCAGCCCCAGCTGCACTGCGAGCCACGACGCACCGAGGGCGTAGATCGGCACGAGGCCTGCCAGCCCGGCGACCAGCAGCCGTTGCACGGTGCTCTCCCCCCGGTGTGAGATCAGCCCGGCGACCAACGCCGCGCCGATGAACCCCCACAGGTAGCCCCCCGTGGGGCCGAGAAGCACGCCGAGGCCCGATCCCCCGCCTGCGTACACGGGGGCGGCAAGGCCGAGAACCAGGTAGGCCGCCACGCTCAGCGTCCCGAGGCGAGGCCCTAGCACCATGCCGGCGAGCAGCACCACGTACACCTGGAGGGTGAATGGCACGGAGCCCACGGGAATGGCGACGAACGCCGCGACCGATATCAGCGCGGTGAAGAGCGCGGCGGTGGCGAGCTCTCGGGTGGTGAGACGGGACAATCGTCAACCTCTCAGTCGGAGAGAGAGGTGACAATCTATCGGGCCCCCGGACGGCCGTCAAACCGGCCTCCCGGGGGCCCGCGACGTTCAGGGGCGGAGCGTGACGTCGCCGGAGTGGAAGCTGCGGATCCGGCGGTGCGGCAGCTCTACGAGAAGCGCGCCGCGGTCGTCGATGCCGGCTGCGGCGCCGACCACGGCCCCCTGCCGTGTCTCGACGCTGATCGTCCGCGCCAGGAGGTAGTCACGTTCGCGGAAGGCCGTCAGGGCGCGCTCGAAGCCACCGCGGAGCGCGGCCGTGTAGTGCGCCTGCAGGCTGAGCAACAGACCCGCGAGCATCTCACTGCGGTCCACGCTCTCGCCGCCTGCCATCCTGAGGGAGGTGGCGGTGCGCCGTAGCGCTACCGGGAGCTCGCTGAACTCGGTGTTCACGTTCAAGCCGATCCCGAGGACGACCCAGTCCACCTCGTCCTGTTCTCCGGAGATCTCCATCAGTATGCCGCCCGCCTTGCGGTCGCCGATGAAGAGGTCGTTGGGCCACTTGATGGCGATGCGCGCCGGGACCTGCCTCTCGATCGCCTCGGCAGCGGCGGTGGCCGCGACGATGGTCAACAAGTGCGCCTCGCTCATCGGCATGGAGGGACGCAGGATCACGGAGAAGAGCAGGCCCTTCCCGGCCGGGGACGTCCAGCGGCGCCCAAGGCGGCCGCGGCCGGCGGTCTGCGCCTCGGCCACTACCACAGTGCCCTCGGGGGCGCCCTTCTGCGCAAGGGTCTTCGCCTCCAGATTGGTGGACTCGATCTCGTCGTGATAGCGGAACGAGTGGCCGAACATGGTGTTCTCGGTGCGCTGCGTGACGTGGGCCATCGAGAGCCGCTCGGGCTCGTCTTCGAGGCGGTAGCCCCGGCGGGAGACGCCGACGATCCGGTAGCCGCGCTTGCGCAAGGACTTGACGTGCTTGTGCACGGCGTTGCGCGAGATGCCGAGCACGTCGCTGATCGCCTCGCCTGAGACGAAGTCGTCGCTGTCGCGCAGGATGTCGATTACCGTCTTCTTGCGCTGGCTCATGGTGGTGGACTCGATGTAGGTGACTGAGATTGATGATTCCATCGCTGTCTCCTCGGTGGACCTTGTTGGCGGTGAGGAGAGGCTAGCGGTGCCTCGTTCGTGTGGAATCGTACCCAGGGTGGATTTGACGTCACGGCCGAGGGTGGAGATAGGGATCGCGGTGCGTCCGCTCGTCAGCGACAAGTCCCAGGAGACGCTGGTACTCGAGTACTGCACCGATGCGCGTTGTCTGATCGAGCTTGCGCAAGATGTGATTGACATGTGTCTTCACGGTGGACAGGGCGATGAACAGCTCACGGGCGATCTGCTCGTTCGATCTGTCCTGAGCCATGAGCAGGAGTACTTCCCACTCGCGCGCAGTCAACTCGTCGAGCACGGTACCGGTGGAGGCCCGTCCGCGCCCAGCTTCTCCGTGTCGCGACCGACCTGCGGCAGTCGTGTCCCGGTCATCGGTGGCGCCGATCTTGCGGGCGGCGATGAGATGGTCGATCCACGTGTTCACCTGCGAGGGGCAACGATCCTTCAGGATCTCGACGGCTTCGTCGAAGCGCCAATGCCGGCTGAGCGCCTCGAGCAGGGGCGGTCCCAGTTGGTTGCTGCGATGTCGTCGGATCACGAGGCTTGCGAGCTCGGCGCGCGGGCACAGCTCCTGGGCGATGAGATTCACGTGGCCCAGCTCAAGTTGACGCGGCAGACAGCGCTCGAGCAGGCTGATCGCCTCGCTTCCATCTCCCGCGCAGTCGGCGAGGACGGCTGCGTA
>DASRZL010000020.1:0-2852 GCA_035686425.1 Thermoleophilia bacterium | reverse complement strand
GCACGCGTCGGTGACGATGTTGGGCAGCGTGCGGACGCTCACCTGGAAGTCGCCGGGGTGCCCGGTCACCGCCTCCACGGTGGAGCGACGGTGGATGCTCAGGTCCGGGTGGTCGATGGCGACGTTGCGGTGGAAGCACTTGCGCGTGCCGGCCTGGGCGTCGGTGGTCGGCAGGCACTGGCCGCAGTCGTTGGTGGGGAAGACGGTGCCGATGCGGGCGGCGCGGCCGCCGAGGAACGGTCGCCGCTCCACCAGCTCGACGTGATGCCCCATCTGGGCGAGCTCGGCGGCGGCCTGCGTGCCGGCTACGCCGCCGCCGATGACGACGACGGTATTGTGGCGTTCGGCGTAGCTCATCGTGTCCGCGGGCGCGGCCGGATAGGCGATCGACGAGGCGATGATGCGCTCGGCCTTGTCGGTGACCGCATCGGCATCGTCGCCGTGCACCCAGCTGCAGCCTTCGCGGATGTCGGCGATCTCGAGTTGGAGGCCGCGCGCCAGCAGCTTCTGGAAGCGGCGCGCGGCGAAGTCGGCGGAGCAGCCGGCGAAGACCAGCTGGCGTCCGCCCTCGCCTCCAGCCTCGCCCCCGCCTCCAGCGTCCATGAGCTCGAGCATCTGCGCCTGGCCGACGCGGCTGCACCAGTGGGTGCCGCGGATCACGTCGGCTCGCAGGGCGGCGTGCTCTTCGAGCCGGCCGAAGTCGATGTTGGTCAGCGTGCCGGCGCACTCACAGAGGAGCACCAGCGGGCGCGCCGGTCCGCTCCCGTTCGAGGAGGTCATGGGCTCACTTCCCTGCCTCGACCGGACGGGCCGGCGCGGCGTCAGCCTTCGGCGGCCGCGCCTCGATCGCGTCGGCCGGGCAGCCGCGGGCGCAGGTGCCGCAGCCGAGGCACTTCTCGTCGTCATACAGGATGGTGCGGTAGACGGTGACCCGCTCCGGCACTTCGACCGGTACGTCGGGCTCGTGACGCATGAGGCGCCGCAGGGCCTCGCCGAGCTCGCCGCGCCGGCTGCCCGCCGGCGCGTCCAGCAACTGGTTGACGTCGAAGAAGCCGCCACGCTCGGAGGCGCCGCTGGGGCAATTCTTCACGCAGGCGCCGCAGCCGACGCAGAGCTCCTCGTGACGTACGATCTCGCAGCCGACGCCCCGCGTGCTCTGCAGCGAGCCGCCGGGCACGCGGCTGAGGATCTCGCGACCGCGCTGGGTCAGTGGCATCAGGCAGCCCCTCTTGTCGCGCCGAGGAACTCCTCGCTCGACGCCGGCGGGTCGCCGGTATCCGCACCAGCCCCGGTGTGCGGCGCCCGGCGTACCTCACCGGCTTCGTCGGACCGCCGCAGCGGCGGCATGCCGCCGATCACGCGGTCCATCTCGCGGACGGCGGCCACGAACTTGGGCGGCTCGCCGGCGCTCATCGTGAACATCCGGCAGCGCTCGGGCTCGACGCCGACGCTCTCGAGGAGGCGCTGAACGAAAGCGACGCGGTCGACGGCCCTGAAGTTGCCCTCGCGGTAGTGGCACTGGCCGAGCAGGCACCCGGCGACCATGACGCCGTCGGCGCCCTCAGCGAGCGCGCGCAGCAGATGCAGCGGGCTGACGCGGCCGGTGCACGGCATGAGCACGAGGCGCACCGTCGGCGGTAACGGCGTGCGCGCGTTGGCGCTCGCGTCGGCCGCCGCGTAGGCGCACTCGCGGCAGCAGAAGGCGATGATCCGGCGGTCGCCGTCGCGGTTCGCGCCGGCGCCGGCGGGTGTAGCGGCGCCGGCCATCAGGCCGTCGCCTCCGCCAGAACCTCGGCATCGCTGAAGCCGCCGAGCTGCATCGCCCCGGTGGGGCACTCGGCGGCGCAGATGCCACAGCCCCTGCAGATGTTGGGATCGACCAGCGAGTGAGGGTCGACCCCCTCGGTCAGGCTGATGGCCGTCTGCGGGCAGGCGGTCTCGCAGACGCCGCAGGCGACGCAGACGTCCGGGTCGCTGGCCGCCACCTGGGCGGGCGTCATCGCGAAGCCGGTGCTGAGCATGCCGATCGCGCGGGCCGCCGCCGCCTTGGCCTGGGCGATGGATTCGGGGATCGTCTTCGGCCCCTGCGCCGTCCCGGCGAGGAACATGCCGGTGCGCTGGGTATCCACCGGAGCCAGCTTCGGGTGGAACTCGCGCACGAAACCGGCGGCCGCGGTCTGCACGCCGGCGACGCGGGCGATGTCCCGGGTGCCGTCACTCGCCTCGAGGCCTGCCGACAGCACGACCAGGTCGAAGAGCTCCTCCTGCCTGCGGCCGGTCATCGTGTCCTCGTAACGGACGCGCAAGCTGCCGTCCCGCTCCTCGAGGATCTCGCCGACGCGTCCTCGCACGTAGCGCACGCCGCGTTCCTGCACGAGGTGGTAGTACTCCTCGTGCGCCTTGCCCGGGGCGCGGAGATCCGTGTAGGCGACGGTCACCTCGGTGTCCGGGTAGTGCTGCCTGATGAGGGAGCTGTGGAGCGTCGCGAAGAGGCAGCAGATGGCCGAGCAGTGCTCGTTGCCGCTGCTGGTGCAGTCGCGCGAGCCGACGCACTGCAGCATGAAGACCTTCTTCGGCACCGTCCCGTCGGACGGCCGAAGGAGCTCGCCCCCGGTCGGCCCGCTGGCCGACAGCAGGCGAGCCACCTGGCTCTGGGTGAGCACGTTGCGGTACCGGCCGTAGCCGAGGGGCAGCTTGCGCCGCGCGTCGAACTCCTTGTGGCCGGTGGCGATCAGGACGGCCCCGACGGTGACCTCTTCTTCCGTCTCCGTCTGGTCCCAGTCGATCGCGCCGCTGGGGCAGGCGCGCACGCAGCTGTCGCACTCGCTGCAGACGGCGCAGGCGAGGCAGCG
>DASRZL010000019.1:0-16959 GCA_035686425.1 Thermoleophilia bacterium | reverse complement strand
CCACGGGCCACGTGTTCACCCGCGAGAGCGGTGAGCCATGGCACCCGGACCGGGTGAAGAAGCTGTTCGAGCAGGCGGTGAAGGCGATCGACGTGCCGCGAATCCGCATGCACGATCTGCGCCACACCTGGGCGACACTCGCGCTGCGCGCCGGCGTCAACCCCAAGGTCGTCCAGGAGCGGCTCGGACACGCGAACATCAGCATCACCATGGACACCTACAGTCACGTGCTGCCTGACCTGCAGGAGTCCGCGGCTGAGTTGGTCGCGTCCCTGGTGGCGCTGGCCAGCGAAGAGGAAGACGAGCACTCGTGAAAGGGGGGAGTACGGATGGAGTACGCTTCGCCGCTTCTGGGCCAGTCTCCGCGACGAATGTGAGGCTGATGGTGCCCCCGGAAGGATTCGAACCTTCGACCTCGCGCTCCGGAGGCGCGCGCTCTAATCCCCTGAGCTACGAGGGCACGGTTGGGCATTCTAGCACGGCGGGCGCGCGGACCCTCCACGGGCCGCGCCCGCCCTCACACGAGCTGCTTGATGGCCTCCGCCAGCTGCACGTCCCGCATCGTCACTCCGCCGGCGTCGTGGCTCGAGAGATGCAGCGTGACCTTGTTGTAACGGATGTCAATGTCCGGATGGTGCTTCTGCTCTTCGGCCACCTCGGCGAGGTGTTCCACGAAGCCGATCGCGTGCACGAAGTCGGCAAAGCGGAACGTGCGCGTGAGCGACTCGCCATCGAGTCCCCAGCCGTCCAGATCACTCAGCGCAGCCGCGATCTGTTCCTGGCTCAACGTGTCCATGGGCGCCCTCCCCCTCAGTGCTCATCCGGCCGGCGCCCGGAGCGGCTCCGGCCCTACCGCCTGTCTTCCCCGCGCCCGCGCAGGGCACGCTCGATGTCCCGCTTGGCGTCGCGGTCGGCGATCTCGTGGCGCTTGTCGTGCTGCTGCTTGCCGCGCGCCAGGCCGATCTCCACTTTGACGCGCCCATCCTTGAGGTACACCCTGGTCGGCACGACCGTGTAGCCCTTCTCGCGCACCTTCCCGGCGATGCGCTCGATCTCGTTGCGGTGCAGCAGGAGCTTGCGCGGCCGCAGCGGGTCGTGGTTCCAGATGTTGCCCTGGTCGTACGGGCTGATGTGCGCGCCGATGAGGAAGAGCTCCGGGGCGTGCGCGGAGCCCCTGACTTCGACGTAGCTGTCGCGCAGGTTGATGCGACCCTCGCGGATCGACTTCACCTCGGTGCCGACCAAGGCGATGCCCGCCTCGAAGGTGTCGCCGATGAAGTAGTCGTGGCGCGCCTTGCGGTTCTCGGCGACGCGTTTGGTCCCAGTCTCTCGCGGCATGCACCTAGGGTACCGCATCGGCGCGGCGCGGGGACGCGGCGACTACCGCGGGTGAAGCGCCGGGCACCACCCCTCCCCACCGCACGGTGCGACGGTCGGCCTCAGCGACCCTGACGATGCTGCTGCTGGCGGCCGGAAGCGCGGCGGCGCGACGGGCGGCCGCCGGAGGTGCGCCGCGCGGGGCGACGGCCCGGAGCCGCCGTCGGCCGGCCGCCGCCGGATTGCGCCGGCGCCAGGTCGACCTTGCCGGTGAGGCGGTCGACGCGCTCGACCTTGACGTCGACCGCATCTCCGAGCCGGTAGCGCGTCCCCGTGGCCTCACCGACGAGCGCCGTCTCGTGCTCGCTGACCTCAAAACGCTCGCCGCCGAGACGCCGCGACGAGAGGAAGCCCTCGAAGACATCGCCGAAGCGCACGAAGAGCCCGCCGCCGACGAGACCGACGATCTCGCCGGCGAACACCTGCTCCCAGCCCTCCGCCCCAAGGCGGCGGTCGAGGAGGAAGCACAGCGCCACGTCGTCGCCCGTGCGCTCGATGCGCGAGAAGTCGCGCTCGCGGGTGGAGCAGTCCTCGGCGGCCGTGGCGAGCTCGGCGTCGCCCAGCTCGGTCCCGTCCTCGCCCAGGTGGTACAGCAGGCTGCGATGGGTGACGAGGTCGGGGTACCGGCGGATCGGCGACGTGAAGTGCAGGTACGCCGCGCTGGCGAGGCCGAAGTGGCCGAGGTTCGCCGGCGCGTAGCGCGCCTGCTTGAGGGAGCGCAGGATCAGCGTGGACCAGGAGAGCCGGCCGCGGCCCTCGCGGGCGCTCGTCTCGGCGACGATGCGGCTCAGCCGGCCGAACGCCTCCGCAAGCTGAGCGGCCGGCACCGCCGGGCCGGCCGGGAACGCCGGCGTGGGTACGCCGAGCTCCTCGAGCTGGTCGAGAAGCTCGCGCACGCTCGCCGGCTCGGGCGGCTCGTGCACGCGGTAGAGCGTGCGCGCCTTCTTGCGCAGGAGGTACTCGGCGACCGCTTCGTTGGCGGCGAGCATGAATTCCTCGACGAGCGCGTGCGAGGGCGTCTCGGGGCGCGCGGCGGCTCCGCTGAGCGCGCCCGCGTGATCGAAGGCGTACTCGGGCTCGAACGAGCCGATGGTGAGCGCACCGCGGGCGAGGCGCCGGCGGCGCAGCACTCCGGCGAGCTCGGCGGCCAGCAGCAGTTGCTCGCGCAACGCCGCGTCGGCCGCGGTGGTCGCATCCGGGACGTCGCTCCGGGTCCCTGCGCGTGTACCGGCTGCCTCCGCCTCGGCGGGAGCGGCCGGGCCCGCGGGTACGAGCGACGCGGCGGCTGCGGCCACCGCCTTGGGGTCCGCCGGCGGCCCGGCCTCCGGGACGAGGTCGCCGGCCGCCGGCCCGATCACCGTGTCGGCGAAGCCGTAGGTGAGGCGATGGTCGCTGCTGATCAGCGACCGGCAGAACTGCGCGGCGGTGCGCCGCCCGGCCGCGTCGAAGACGAACTCGACCGTGACGCACTTGCGCGGCTGCCGCGGCACCAGGCTGCAGAGGTCGCTGCTCAGCGCCGCCGGGAGCATCGGCTCGGCGAACAGCGGCAGATACAGGCTGGACGTGCGGCGACGGGCCTCGCGCTCGATCTCACCGTCGACGTCGACGAAGTACGAGACGTCGGCGATGTGCACGTGGGCGCGGTAGCCGTCACCCTCGCGCGCGACCGAGATGGCGTCGTCGAAGTCGCGCGCGGTGTCCGGGTCGATGGTGAACGTCGGCAGCGCCGTGAGGTCCCTGCGGCCGCCGTCCACGCGCGCGGCGCGCGCGCCCACGGCGGCCGCCTCCTCCAGCACGGCGTCCGAGAAGCCCTGGCGCACGCCCCGGGAGTACAGCAGCGCGCGCAGCACGGCTTTGAGGTCGCCGGCGCCGCCCAGGACTTCGACGATCCGGCGCCGGTCGCCGTGGACCGGCACGGCGAGGACGAGGTCGTCGAGCCGGGGCGGCGCACCCCCCTTGGCGACGAGACACGAGCGGGTGTCGGCGAACAGGGGCTCCAGCGACCAGAACTTGGTCCAGCGGGTGACCTGGTAGGGAAGCGGCAGGGCGCGGTCGCCGTGCCCCCCCTCCCCGCTCGCCTTGTCGCCCGGAGCGCCCGGGCGCCGCGGAGGGCTCATGCGGCTACCGCGTCTGCACGGAGATGTACCGCAGCGCCCGCTGCAGCACGTCGTCCTTCTTGGTCTTCTGCCTGTCCTTGACGACGATGTCGGGCGTGATGCCCTTCTTGTTGATGTTGGTGCCGTTCGGGGTGAGGTACACGGCGGTCGTGAGCTTGAGGGCAGCGCCGTTGCCCAGGTCTACGATGCTCTGGACCAGGCCCTTCCCGAACGTCTTGGTGCCGATGATGGTGGCGCGGTCGCGGTCCTTGAGGGCGCCGGTGACGATCTCGGAGGCGCTGGCCGAGTACCCGTTGACGAGCACGACCATCGGCTTCTTCGTGGCGACCGGACCGGTCGCCTTGAGCTCCTCGCGCGGGGAATGCAGGCCCTCGGTGGAGGTCACGAGCCCGGTCTGGAACAACCCGGTCACGTCGACGGCCTGGTTGAGCAGCCCGCCGCCGTTGTAGCGCAGGTCGAGGATGAACCACTGCGCGCCCTTCTTGGCGAGTGCGTCGACGTTCTCGCGCACGTCGCGGGCGGCCAGGCCGCCGAACTCGTACAGCTGGATGTAGCCGACCTTGGTGCCCTTGTCGTCGATGAGACGCTCACTCGTCTCGGGGATCTCGATGCGCCTACGCTCGACGGTGACCTGCTTCGTCTCTTTCTCGCCCTTGGGCTTGATGCCGAGCTCGACCGTCGTGCCCTCCTCGCCCTTGATGCGACTGATGCTGGTCTCGATGGACGTCGATCCGGTGGGTTTGCCGTCGACGGTGACGATGACGTCGCCGGAACCGAGGCCCTTGGCCTTGGCCGGCGACCCGTCGAAGACGGAGGTGATGACGAGCCCGCCGTTGGCCTTCTGCAGCGACGCCCCGATGCCCGAGTACGAGCCGCGCTCCTTCTCCTCGAAGTCGCGCACCTCCTTGGGCGTCAGGTACACGGTGTAGGGGTCGTCCAGCGACTTGAGCATGCCGTTGACGCCCGCATCCGAGAGCTTGTTCACGTTGACCGACCGGTAGTAGCGGCCCTGCAACTCCTCGATGACACGCTCCTGGAGGTCGCCGGCCTGCCTGGCGGTGCTCTGCTGCGCCGGGCTCAGCCGGACGGCGTTCTCGCCGTGCAGATACCACCCGGCGAAGTACCCGCCGAGGAACCCGAGCGAGACGAGAAGGACGACGATGATGGTGCGTAGGGCGCGCATCACCGGTAGATGGTAGACGGAAGGGGGTACTGCGGCAAACGGGGTCCGGGGCTCAGAGGTAGCCCATGGGGTCGACGGGGTTGCCGTTGACCCGTACCTCGAAGTGCAGGTGCGGGCCGGTGCTGAACCCCGTCGAGCCGACGTAGCCGACGGTCTGCCCGCGCGTGACGCGCGCGCCGGTCCCCATCGCAAGGCTGGACTGATGCGCGTACAGCGTCGAGAGCCCGTTGCCGTGGTCGATGATGATCACGTTGCCGTAGCCGCCCATCCACGTGGCGTAGATCACGGTGCCGCCGTCCGAGGCGCGGATCGGCGTCCCATAGCCCACGCCGAAGTCGAGGCCGGTGTGGAACTTCCTGTAGCGGAGGATCGGATGGATGCGCCAGCCGAACGGCGACGTGATGGGACCGCTCACCGGCCAGCTCAGGCTGCCGCTGCCGGTGCCGCTCCCGGAGGATCCGGCGATGACGTCGGCGAGCGCCGCGCTCTCGGCGAGCAGCTGGTTCTCCTGACGCTCGAGCTCGGCGAGGTCCTTCTTGACGCCCTTGAGGGCGCCGGACTTCTGCTTGCGCACGGCGAGCGCCGCCGCCTGGCTAGCCGCCTGGGCGGCGCGCAGGGCGGCGAGCTCGTCGCTCTTCTCCTGGAGGATCGTGGCGGCGTCGGCGACGGCGCCCTCGCGCTTCGCGATGGCGCGCTTCTCGGCGTCGACCTCGTCGCGCGCGGCCTCGAGGCTGCCGACGAGCTCGTCATTGCCGCCGAGGAGGTCGTGGATCACGTTGACGCGACTGATGAGGTCCTCGAAGCTGGAGGACGCGAGCATCACGTCGACGTAGTCGAGGTCGTCGCTCTTGTAGCTGAGGACTACCCGCTCCTGGAAGTTCCGCTGCTCGCGCTCGAGCTCCGCCTTCGCCTCCTCGAGCTCGCGCCGCTTGAGGCGTAGCTCCTTGCGCAGCACGGCGAGCTTCTCGCGGGTGACGGAGAGCCTCTCCTCGACTGAGGCGATCTGGTCGCCGAGGCTGTCCAGCCGGCCCTGGATCGCCGTCAGCTTGCCGTCGAGGCCGGCGATCTGCTCGCCCAGCGAGGCCTTCTTCTTCTTGGCGGCGTCGATCTTGCCGCGCGCGTCCCGGAGTTTGTGCTGCAGCTCCGCGGCCGTCTCCGCGTGCGCGGCGCTCGCGGCGGCCCCGGCGAACGTCAAGGCGGCGGCCGCGACGAGGACGATGGCGATGAATGAGCGGTGCACCTTCGGCGCCCCCCTCGTCGGTTTGGCTTCGCCGGCCGATCTGTGCGGACTGGTCATGGCAAAGAATAGAGTTCGGCGGCCGGCGGCCGCGTTCCTGTACGCCTTCGCCGGCCGCCGCTCAGCGGCGCCGCTCGCGGCGCCTCACGTCTTGAGGTAGCGCCGCAGCGCCACCATGCTGCCCAGGGCGCCGAGCACGGCGCCGAGGATGGCAAGCGTGGGCAGCAGGCCTGCCGGCCAGGAGCCGTTCTGCCACCACATGCTGAAGACCCTGATGTCGAGGAAATTGATGTCGCTGCTCTCGAGCCAGTTGGCGAGGGCCCAGTTGCAGAGCCAGACGAAGCCGGCGGCGAGGACCGCCCCGATGAGCCCGGTGATGAAGCCCTCGAGCACGAAGGGCCAGCGGATGAACCAGTTGGTGGCGCCCACGAGGCGCATGATCTCGACCTCCCGACGACGGGCGAAGATACTGAGCCGCACCGTGGTGCTGATGAGCAGGACCGCCGCGAGCGCGAAGATGGCCGTGGCGATCCACATGCCGTAGCCGATCAGGTTGATGGTGCCGAGCATCTTGCGCACCGTCTCCCTGGCGTACTTGACGCCGTTGTGGGTGCCGGGGTCGTTGTCCACGGCGGCGTCGTCGAAGAACTTCGCCGCCACCGCATCCACCTCGTTGGCGTCCTTGACCTTGATCTCGTAGCTCGCCGGCAGCGGGTTGATCGGCAGGTTCTGGACGATGCGCTCGCCGAACCGCTTGCGGAACCGCTCGAGCGCGTCGTCCTTGCTGATGTACTTGTAGGACTCGACCTCGGGGATCGCCTGGATCTTCTGTTCGAGGGAGGTCTTCTGCTCCTCGGTGGCGTCGTCCCTGATGAAGACCTCGATCATGACGCGGTTCTTGAGGCTCGTCGCGCCCTGATTGAGGTTGTCGCGCGTCACGAGGACGGCGCCGAGGATGGCCGTGCTGATGAACACGGTGATCACGGCCGCCATGGCCATCACCCAGTTGCGGCGCATCGAGCCAAAGGCTTCGCTGAGGAAGAAGCCGAGCCTCATGTGAGCGCTTCCTCGGCCTCGACGTCCGCGACCTGGTCGTAGCCGCCGCGGCGCTCGTCGCGCACCAGACGCCCGTTGTCGAGCTGCAGCACGCGCCGGCGCATGCGGTTGACCATGTCGCGGTCGTGGGTGGCGACGACGATGGTCGTGCCCGTGCGGTTGATGCGCACCAGCAGTTGCATGATACCGACCGCGGTCTCGGGGTCGATGTTGCCCGTCGGCTCGTCGGCCAGGAGCAGCGGCGGATGATTGACGAACGCGCGCGCCACGCTGACGCGCTGCTGCTCGCCGCCGCTGATCTCGTGCGGGTAGCTGTTGGTCTTGTCGTTGAGGCCCACGAGGCTGAGGATCTCCGGCACCTTGCGGCGGATGCTGCGCCGCGGCTCGCCGACGACCTCGAGTGCGTAGGCCACGTTGTCGTAGACGGTCTTGTTGGGCAGCAGCTTGAAGTCCTGGAACACGCAGCCGATGTTGCGCCGCAGCAGCGGGACCTTGCTGTGACGCAGGGTGCCGAGGTTGCGGCCGGCCACGAGGATCCGCCCCGCTTCGGGCACGAGCTCCTTGAGGACGAGCTTGATGAGCGTCGACTTGCCGGAACCCGAGGCGCCGACCAGGAACACGAACTCACCCTTGCCGATGTGGCAGGTGAAGTCCTGCAGGCCGACCACGTCCGGGTCGTAAGTTTTGGTGACGTCTTCGAAGACGATCATGGGATGAGCTCTCCCTTGTCAGCCGTCTGAGGCGAAGCCCCGATTATGAGGGCCGCTGCAGGCGCTCTCAACCCGCGCCCTCACTCGTCGGCCACGAGGATGGCGTCCTGCGGGCCAGCTCTCGGCAGCCTCGAACACGTTGGGGCACAGTTCCTCGAACGTGCCGTAGCCGGTGCAGCGGCACCGGTCGATCGCGACCTTCATGCGCATCTCCTCCATCGCCCTGCCCAAGAAACAGGGGTCGCCGTGAGCTGAGAAGGACCAGTGGAGCGAGCCATGGAGCACTGGTGATGGCCGGCGACCCCGGCCAAGGGTTCGCCGCGGACGGCGCTCTTCCTGCCGCGTCAACGGGCGGGCACGGACGCGGGGTCGCGCTCGCGAGCGTGCGGGCAGACGCGCACGCCCACGGGATCACCGTCGCGCCGGGCGACCGAGTCGCACTCGAGCTGGTTGCGGACACGTGGGTGCCCGCGCCGTGCTTCGGGGACGTCAGCTCGACCGCCGGGCGCCCATCCTTGGCGTCCGGGCGCCCGTCACCAACGCTCGTAGCGGACGAGTTCCTCGAGCGGACGCCTGTCGGCGCTTGCCGAGGCCTTGTCCGGATAGCCGAGCGGCGTCAGCGCGACCAGCTCGACGTCGTCCGGTAGCCCGAACACCTCGCGCGCCGCGGCCGGGTCGAAGGCGGCGATCCAGCAGGTGCCGAGACCGAGGGCCGTCGCCGCGAGGACGAGGTGGTCCATGGCGATGGTCGCGTCGACCTCGTCGTATGGCTTGTCATCCATGCGCCGCCAGGCCTCGCCGGGCACGGCGACGAAGGCGATCACGAGCGGCGCCTGCGTGAGCCAGCGGCGGCCGTAGACTCGCGCCAGCTCCTCTTCCCTGCCCTCCGTGTGGACGACGAGCATGCGGAACGGCTGCCGGTTGGCGGCGGTCGGCGCCCGTCGCGCCGCCTCGAGCACCTTGGTGAGCTTCTCGTCCTCAACGGCGTCGGGCTTGTACCCGCGCACGCTATAGCGACGCTCGATCGCGTCGAACAGATCCATGACGGCTCCCTCCTTGTGACGACGGAGCAGCAGCGTACCACGCCGGGCTCGGAGCGCAGCGGCGGCGGTGCATCGGTAGGATGGGCGGCGCACTCGAAGAAGGGGAATCTGACCGTGTCGCGCAAAGGCTGGTTGCTGTTCATCGCCCTGTGCGTGATCTGGGGCATGCCGTACCTGTTCATCCGCATCGCGGTGCGCGAGCTGCCGCCGCCGGCCCTCGTCCTCCTGCGCACGGCGCCGTCTGCCCTCCTGCTCCTGCCCTTCGCGTTTCGCGGCGGCAGCCTCCGTCCGCTGCTCACACGGTGGCGCTGGGTCCTCGTCTACACCGTCGTCGAGCTGTGCCTCCCGTGGCTGCTGCTCGCCCACGCCGAGGAGCGGATCTCGAGCTCGCTTGCCGGCCTGCTCATCGCGACCGTGCCGCTCATCGCCGCGGTGCTCTACCGGGCGGCCGGGACGGCCGAGCGTTTCGACGCCCGCCGCCTCGCCGGCCTTGCGATCGGCTTCGCCGGCGTCGCCGCCCTCGTCGGCATCGACCTGAGCGGCAACGACCCGCTGGCGATCGCCGAGATGGGGATCGTCGCGCTCTGCTACGCGACCGGCCCGCTGCTGATCAGCAGATACCTCGCCGACCTCCGGGCGATCGGCGTGATCACCGCGTCGCTCGTGGTCACGGCCGTCCTCTACGCCCCGGCCGGGATCGCCACCATGCCGTCGTCACTCACGGCGGCGACCATCGGCTCGGTCGCGGCGCTCGCGGTGGTCTGCACGGTCGCCGCCTTCCTCGTCTTCTTCGCGCTCATCCGCGAGGTGGGGCCGGCGCGCACGACGGTCTTCACCTATGTGAACCCCCTGGTCGCCGTGCTGCTGGGCGTGGCTCTCCTCAGCGAGCAGCTCACGCTCGGCATCGTCATCGGCATGCCCCTCATCCTCGTGGGGTCCGTGCTCGGCACGGCGCCGTCGCTCCATCCTGAGAAGGACGGCGCGACGGCGTTCGAGGATGAGCTGGGAGCCGGACCGCCGGCGCCGTAGGCGCTCCGGCGGGGGCACGAGCGAGGGCGCATCCCAGCGCCCGACCGGTCTGCACTCAGACGTGCCGCGCGACCCAGTCGCGCGTCGGCTGCACCTGGTTGAACGTGAAGAGGTGCGCGCCGGTCAGTCCGAGCGCCTGATCGCCGGCGTACGCGGCCACCGACCTTGCCAGCGGCGTCGGGTCGTAGCGCCGCGTGCGAGCCAGCGTGATGATCTCGCGCCCGTGCTTGCGCAAATAGCTGAGAGAGGCGCCGACGCCGGACTTGAGTGATATCTCGGCCAGCTTGCGGCGCTCGACGACGCCGGGGAGCCCGACCACGATCGGCAGGTCGATGCCGGCCGCGCGGATCCGGCCCGCCCAGTCCGTGAGCGCACCCGCGTCGAAGCAGAGCTGGGTGACGACGAGGCTTGCGAACCGCTGCTTGCGCCGTAGCGCCTCGAACAGCTGCTCGTCGCTGATCAGCGGGTGGCCCTCCGGATAGCCGCCGATGCCGATGCGGGCGAAGGGGTGGGCGAGGCCGGCGAGTTCCTCGAGCAGGTCGCCGGCGTCCGCATAGTCGCCGGCCGGCGGGTCGGCGTCGCCGCCGACGACGAACACCTCGCGGATACCGGCGCCGTCGAGACGCTGTAGCAGCCTCTCGAGGTGACTACGCCCTGCGACCATGCGCGCGGCGAGGTGGGGGATCACCGTGAAGCCGCGCGCGGCAAGCACAGCGCTGACGTCAACGGTCCGATCCAGGCCCTGCTTCGGTGAAGCCGTGACGGTGACGGTCGCTCCGTACGGGAGCGTCGCCACCTTCTGTTCGATCCCTTGCACAGGGATCACTTCGTACCGGGGGTCTTGCAGAAAGAGGGACAGTGCTGACTGCTCTGCGATTGCGGGCGCTCCGCCACGGCTCATGGCCACCTCGCTCGGGTCAAAAGAGGATGTATTCAGTCCTCTTTATACCCGCGTGGGCGATGGCGACTCCCCGGCCGGCGTCGACATCCAGACCGGCGTGCGCCGAACGGATCGAGGATCCGCCGGCCGCGGCTGCGCTAGGATTGCGGGCGTCCCGCTTCCCCGTCAAGGAAACGCCTGTGAGCCACGTGCACGAACGCCCTCTGCCGGGCATCACCGTGACCACCTGCCCACGCGCCGTCCGCGTCTCGAGCGAAGGTCCGCTGAGCGTGCTCGGCTCGGCTGTGGTCGGCGGCGGGACGGGCACCACGCGCGAGATCCTCAACGTGCACGTCGACGACAAGTACGATGGCGAGCGGCCGCAAGACGACCTCGCCGCCGTCGCCGCCGAACTCGGCGTTCACGGACCCTTCGTCGGCCTGATGACGGCGGCCTACACGGAGTTCGCCCGCTGCGCCATCGAGTCGTGGGGCGGACTCACGGTCGCGGCGGTGGTCTCGGTGGGTCTCAGCAACACCTCGAACGCGGGTGTGACACCACCCATCGGCGCGGACCCGGCGAACGACGCGAGAGCGCCGGCCACGGGCACCATCAACGTCGTCCTCCTCGCCGACGCGCGGCTGACGCCGGCAGCCATGGTCAACGTGGTCATCACGGTCACTGAGGCGAAGACCATGATGCTCGCCGCGTGGCGCGTGCGGACCCCGGAAGGCGACCCCGCCTCGGGCACGTCGACCGACACGGTCGTCGTGGCCTGCACGGACCGGGGCGAGGAGCTGTGCTACGCCGGTCCGGCGACTCCCGTCGGGTGGCTGGCGGCGCGTGCCGTGCGCGCCGCGATGACGCGCGTCTTCCGCGAGAAGATCGAACGCGACGGCGGCCGCGACGGGTGGTGAGTGGCGCGACCGCCGCAGGCGCGCCGCACGTCAACCGGCGGCGAGGACCTCGTCGATCCAGCCGAGGCCGGCGATCGCGGTCGGGAAGCCGCAGGTCGTGACCGCGAGCATGGCGACCTGCCGCACCTCTTCGGGGGACGCGCCGGCAGCCAGCGCCTTGCGCGCGTTCGACTTCACCGATCCCTCGGCCAACCCCCCGACGGCGAGGCCGAGTTTGACGAGGCGCGCCGTGCGCTCGTCGAGGGGACCGGCGCCGTCCACGGCCTCACCGAGGCCGTCGAGCGCGGCGGCCACCGCCGGATAGTCATCGCGGAACCGTACGTAGATGCCGGGCAGATGATCGTCGGCCATGATGTCCCTCCCTGGTCTGGTGCCGGCGCGGCGGAAGGCCGCGCCGTTCTCGCCTCGGTCATTTCACATCCGAGCCGAGCCGAAACAGGGGGATGCGCCGCCCGTGCGGACGGCGTCAGCTTGGTGAATCCATAGCCTGCTCGAGAACCGTCACGCGCGGCGTCGCCACGTTGCTGGTGGACCATTCCATCGCCTGCTCCAGTTCGAGCGAGCCGGCGAACTCGCGCGCGTTCTCGACGGTGTCCCACTCCAGCACGATGACGACGTTGCCGGGATCGTCGGAGGCGCGGTAGACGTGCCCGCCCAGCGAGCCGAGGCGTTGGCGCCGCTCGGCGTCGTCCACGTACACCTCCTTGAACGTCTCGTAGTCGCCCACCTTGTGTTCGATCAGCACGTACACCATGCGCTGCCGCCCTTCCCTCGTCCTACTTCCGCCGGTCCGCCCCGCGACCGGCCGTCGTGGCCCACAAGCTGTCAGCCGAGGGCCCGCCGCCAGTCCCACTCGGGGCTGATGACGTCGGTGCCCTGCGTGTCCTCGATCTCTCGGCGCCAGGCGGATGCGCTTGCCGTCTCTTGCGCGGAGCCGCCAGCCCACCGGCTTCGCTTCGGCCTCGATGGCCTCACGGAGCGCCGCGTACCGACCGTAGACGTGCGCCGCCGCCTCCTCGTCTGGGTCGTGGTCGTCGACCCTCACAAGGACGGCAGCGAGGTTGTTCGACACATCCTGACACAACCCCCAGTAGCCCGCACACGTCTCGGCGACGTTCGGCAGGCAGATCGAGGTCTCGTCGTCCGCCTCCCGGAGGGGGACGTCCTCGAGCAGGGCGATCACGTCGAGGTCGGTGCCCGTTCTGAGCGGCGCGCCTCTCGCCTTGGCCTCGGAGGTCAGTCGCAGACCCTCGAGTGGCTCCGGGATGGCATCGAGGATCGGCCGCGCGACGCAGGCGCGCGGCCAGCGCAAGATGCCAGGGGGCGACGCCGCCGCGAAGAAGGCTCGGGCTACCCCGTGCAGCGTCGTGCCACTCGCGCCGCTCGAGGAGCGGACGACGCGGCGGCGGTCCCGGCGGCGAGATCCGCGAGCAGACGCTCGCATTCCGCGGCGGGCAGCGGGCGGCTCACGATGAAGCCCTGGATCTCGTGGCAGCGGTGACTCAGCAGGAACTCCTGCTGTTCGACCGTCTCCACGCCCTCGGCGACGACCTCGAGCCCGAGGGCGCGGGCAAGATCGATCACCGCCGTGACGATCGCCGCACTGCTGCCGCTCGTGACGATCCCGGACACGAAGGAGCGATCGATCTTGAGCCTCGTGATCGGCAGACGCCGCAACTGGCTGAGCGACGAATACCCGGTGCCGAAATCGTCCAGCGACACGGCGACCCCGAGGGTCCGAAGCCGGTGCAGGACCGCTTCCGCGGAAGCCGCGTAGTGCAAGGTCGCCGTCTCGGTGACTTCGATATCCAGCAGGCCGGGGGCGAGACCCGTCTCGGCGAGGACCGACTCGACGTCGGTCGTAAGAGCCGAATCGAGAAACTGCCGCGCGGACACGTTCACGGCCATGCGCAGGCCACGGCGGCCGAACCGCTGCCACTCCCCGGCCTGGGCGCAGGCCATGCGCAGCACCTGGCGGCCGAGCGGCACGATCAACCCCGTCTCCTCGGCCAGCGAGATGAACTCGTTCGGCATCACGAGGCCAAGGCGCGGGTGATTCCAGCGGACCAGGGCTTCCACGCCCGTGACGACGCCGTCACGGACGTCGAACTGGGGCTGGTAGTGGACCGTCAACTGGCCCTCGTCGATGGCCGCGTGCAGATCCGCCTCGAGCTGGAGGCGCTCGGTGGCCATGCTGCTCAGGGCGGCGTCGTAGAAGTGCAGGGCGCCGCCGCCCTGCTGCTTGGCGCGACGCATCGCCGTGTGGGCGTTCTCGAGCAGCGCCGAGGCGTCGACGCCGTCATCCGGGTACACGGCCAGGCCCATGGTCGCGGTGGCATAGACGCGCTTGCCCCCAAGGCGCCACGGCTCGCGAAGAGCCGCGAGGATCCGGTTGGCCAGCGCGGCCACGTCACGGGGTGCGACCACATCCGCGAACAGGAGCAGGAACTCGTCGCTGCCCGAGCGGGCCACGGAGTCGCTCTCGCGCATGAGGCCACTGATGCGTTCGGCGGCGCCGACCAGCAACTCGTCACCGCACTCGTGACCGAGGGTGTCATTCACGTTCTTGAAGCGGTCGATGTCCAGCACGCCCACGACGATTCCCCGCTCGCGACGTTGTGCAGCGGCGATCCCCTGCCGGAGACGGTCCCCGAAGAGCGAGCGATTGGGCAGGCCGGTCAGGGCGTCCCGGTAGGCGAGCTTGTCCACCAGGTCCTCGGCCTGCTTGCGGTCGGTCAGATCGGTGACGACGCCGATGCCTCCCACGATCTCCTGCTCCGCCCCCCGGAGCGGTGACGCGGTCAGGCTGACCCAGAGCGTGTCACCGCCCGCGGTCTGGCAGGAGCCCTCGTAGGAGCCGACGGCGCCCGTGAGCGCGCGCTCCATTGCCGGCGCCCAGCTCCCTTCGGCGACGCCGGCCAGGTCCCATCCTCCGATGCGCTCCCTCTCCCAATGCAGCAGCGATGCCAAGCGCTCATTGCTGTCCGTCGCCCGGAGATCCCGGTCGAACAGGAAGACGCCGAGAGACGACGTCTCGAAGAGCATCTCGCTCTGCTGCCGGGCGAGCACGAGGGCAGCTTCGACCTGACGACGGGCCTCCTCCGCCTCCCGGCGCGCGGCGATGTCCGCCTCGAGGTCGCGCGAGGTCCTCCACAGCTCCGCGAGGACCCGCTCCAGGACCGCGGCCACGAGCCAAGAGACGATCGCGAGACCGAACAGGGAGAGGCCCACCTGCAGGCTGAGACGAGGCTCTCCCTGATGGAGCGCGTTGAGCACTGCGAACGACGCGGCGGAGATCCCTGCCCAGACGAAGGCGGCCCACGGGGCCAGCACGAAAGGCGCGATGAGCACCGGGGCCACGAAGAGGATCTCCACCCGATGCGGCGACGTGTAGTAGAAGAAGAAGACCAGCCCGACCGACGCTCCGGTCAGCAGCAGCACCGCCGCAGCCGGCACGCTGCCGCGCCGGTTCACGGACCAGGCGACGAACGTGAGGAGCGCGAAGCACAGGTCGGTCGCCATGTTGTAGGCGGCGTGCTCGGACGGGGGGATGAGCCAGCCGACGAGATCGACGAAGAAGAAGCCGGCGCCGATGAAGAAGAGCGGCACGCAGAGAAAGGCAAGGATCCGGCCGCGGCGGCGGCGGGCCGGGTCGTCGGCGTCCACGCGAAGCAGCCAGTGACTGAAGGCCGCAAGCGGGCGCCGTGCGACCGTCCAGCGCGCCCGCAAGCGTAGCCGGAGCGCGCCCGTCTTGTCCGCGTCCTCAGTCGCCACAGCGTACCGTGCCCACTCGGCCGTCCCGTCTCGAGTCGCCGACCGCTCGTCGCCCAGCCGGACGGCGAGCGATTCTCTCTCGCGACCCCTATCGGCAGGAGTGTGCGTGTACGTGAGCCTCACGCGCACGCGACGGGCACGCGCGTCAGGCGCGCGGAATGACGCCGTGACGCGCGCCGGCGTCGGCGAGGCCCTCGAGGAGCCGGTCGAGCTGGTCGAGCTCGTGACTGGCCATGAGCGTCAACCGGATCCGGCTGGCGCCCCTCGCCACGGCCGGCCAGCGGATGCACGGCGCTAGCAGACCGCGGGCGAGGAGTTCGTCCGACATCGCCCCGGCGATACCTTCGTCGCCGATCACGATGGGGACGATCGGCGTGCCGTCACCGAGGACCTCGAAGCCGAGAGCGCGCAGCTCGTGGGCCACGTAGTCGCGATTGCGCAGCAGGCGTACGCGGCGTTGGGGCTCGCGCTCCGCGATCCGCATCGCGGCGAGCGCA
This sequence comes from Thermoleophilia bacterium, assembly GCA_035686425.1. Taxonomy (GTDB): domain Bacteria; phylum Actinomycetota; class Thermoleophilia; order UBA2241; family UBA2241; genus CAIXSE01. The sequence continues at coordinate 1,139 of DASRZL010000019.1, read as the reverse complement.
CCGGCCGCGACGCAGGCGGGCACGGCGCCGGAGAACATGTAGGAGCGGGCCGCCACGCGCAGGTAGTCGACCGTGGCGGCATCCGCGGTGACGAACCCGCCCAGGGCGCCGAAGGCCTTCGAGTAGGTGCCCATCTGCAGCACGCTCGCGGCTCCCTCGAGGCCGAAGTGCTCCAGGGTGCCATGCCCGTGACGGCCCAGGACGCCGGTCCCGTGCGCGTCGTCGAGCAGCACCCGCGCGCCGTAGGCGTCCGCCAGCTCGACGATCCCCGGCACCGGCGCGATGTCGCCGTCCATGCTGAAGATGGCGTCCGTGACGATCAGCGCCCTCCGGCCGCGCCAGCGTTCCAGCTTCTCCTCGAGGCTGACCAGATCACAGTGCCGGTAGGTGGCGTGCCGGGCGCGAGCCGCGTCCCTCCCCTCGATGATGCTCGCGTGGTTGAGCGCATCGCCGAGCACGACCATCTCGGCCACGCTCGTCCCGAGCGGCATCCCCGTCATGCGCGCGAAGATCGGCAGGTACGCGAGGGCCGTGATGGTGCCGGAGTTGGCCATGAACCCTGTCGGGAAAGCGATCGCCGCTTCGTTCCCCTTGAGACGGGCGGTGGCCTCCTCGAGAGCGACGTGCGCGTCCGTCGTGCCGGAGACGAGCCGGGAACCGTTGGCGCCGAGACCGTAGATCTCGACGGCGTCCATGACCGCCCGTTTGACCTCCGGATGGGTCGCCAGCCCCAGGTAGTTGCTGGAACAGAAGACGAGGACTTCGCGACCGTTGACCGTCGCGACCGGATCGGCGGATGCGCTCGACATGACGTAGACCGGCGGCAGAGCCCCGGACTGGTCGACCTGGCGCATGAACTCGGCGACGGGGTGTATCACGTTCCTCTCCGTCCTCTCCACACTCGCGACGCCTCTGGCCTGACGACCGGAGCGCCGTTCAAGCCGGATCGGGCGACGACCGATAGACCGGGTACGGACGCCGCCGAGACGTTCCAAACGGCCGGCGGCGTCGTGAACCGGCGTCAGGAAGGAGCATCGTGCAGAGTGACACGTCACCTCACACGACCGCGCACGTGCGTCCCCAGTGCTGTCCGGTGTGTTCGTCAGGCTTGGTCGAGCCGCTGTACTGGGCCCAGATGG
>DASRZL010000018.1:0-4720 GCA_035686425.1 Thermoleophilia bacterium | reverse complement strand
GACGACCGTGGCGACGCGGCTGCGGTTGAAGGCGTCGCACTGGGCGACGCCGACGGGACGGCGGAAGCGGAGCTCGGAGCCCGAGGGCTCGGCCAGGTCGGCCCACCAGACCTCGCCCTGGGCGATCACCAGTCGGAGCGCTCCAGAGTGCGCGTCGCAGCGGCCCACGCGAAGTCGCCGCGGGAGTCGACCTCGTCGCACACGCGGTCCAAGGTCTCGTTGATGCTCTCGGCCGAGTGGCGGGCGATGTACAGACGCACGGCGTCGCCGTACAGGCGGCTGCACGACTTCTTCAGCTCGCGCCAACTGCTCGACGTCGGCGAACACGTCCTCGGGGATGGAGATCGCCGTCTTCATACCGTGAGTGTGACCCGAGGCCACCGAAATGCAGCGGCCTGCTGCGAACGTCAACCCCCGCCCCACGCCCAGCTGTGGATCATCCAGCGCGTGCCCCATGTGTTGGGCATCAGCGGCGCCCGATACCTGACATCCCTCTGGCGCCTACGCCGTCAGCCGGATGCCCTGGTCAGGAAGGCGCGTGGAGAGCGCCAGGGTTCGGCTAGAGGCTCTCGAGTGCGAAGGTAGACTCGACCGGGACCCCTGCCTGCAGCGTCTGAAGGATGACGCAGTAGCGCTCTGCGCTGTGCAGCAGCCGCCTGGCTCGCTCCTCGCGTTCGTCACCCCGGACGACCACTCGCGTATGGGCACGTATTGCGGTGATACCGACCGGGAAGTCTCTGCCCATGGCCAACGTACCACGCGGGTCCCAGTCCGCCTCGACTGAGACTTCCAACTCTTCCAGGTCGATGCCCATGTTGGCGGCGACCATGCGCAGGGTGGTTTCCTGACAAGCCGCCAGCGCGGCGAGCAACAGATCGCCCGAACACGGCACGTCACCGTCGCCGCCGACAGCCGGGTGTGCCCCGGAGAGGAAGAGGACGTCTGGCATCGAGTCGGGCGAGACGACGACGTGCACTGGATCCGCGAGATCGCTCGCGCCACCATGGACGCTCAGTACCTCGACTGCGTTGTCGGGATCGTCGAGGTAGCGCTGTCGAATCGGTGCCTGCCGCGCCCGGATGTCTACGTTTGACGCAGGCATGTTGCCGCTTCCTTCCCGAGTCCGTGTTTCATGCGCCGCAGAAGCGCGGCATGGGAGCACCTACCCGTGGACTGCGCCCTTCCTAACCCGGATCCCGCCGCGTGCGGATGTCGGCACGTGCAGCCGGCTTCCTCTGCGAAGGATTGCACCACTACGCTCGCGGGGCCGTCCCATGGAGTCCGCGGACGCGGCTGAGAGCCCGTTGGCTGCAAGGCCACCGCAGGCGTCGGCCCGCGGCTCATCGTCAGGGCTGAGCGATCACCTTCGCGACCGGCCACGGAGGCCTCGACCACGGCTCTTGGGACCTTCCCGCCAACGCCCTCTGGCGTCCCGCCGTTGCGCTACCATCGTCCGGCAGGGTCGCATAGACTCCTTGTCCCACGCCATCGCAAGCCGCCCGGGAGGGCCATGGCCGTCGAGCGCATCGAGCCACCAGCAAGTCCACATCTGCCGCCGCACAACCTGGAGGCGGAGCAGTCGGTGCTCGGCGCCATGCTGGTCAACCCGAACGCGATCACGGCGGTCGCCGAAGTCCTCACCGGCGACGACTTCTACCGCGACACGCACCGGCTGATCTACCGGGCCGCGCTCACGCTGTTCGAGCGCAGCGAGGAAGTCGACGTCGTGACGCTGAGCGCCCAGCTCGAGCGCGAGGGCATGCTCGAGCGCGCCGGGGGGCGCGACTTCGTCCATACGCTGGCGGAGTTCGTGCCGGCAGCCGCCAACGCGGTGCACTACGCCGGCATCGTACGCGAGCAGAGCGTCCTGCGCTCGCTGATCCGCGTCGGCAACGAGATCGCCGAGCTCGGGTATCAGCACCCCGGCGACACTCACGACCTCCTCGACCGCTGCGAGCAGAAGGTCTTCGCCATCCAGCAGCAGCGCAACGTCGGCGAGTTCGAGCACATCAAGCAGGTCCTGGTGCGCAACTTCGAGCACCTGGCCACCCTGGACGGCGACCGCGGCGTCACCGGCATCGCCACCGGCTTCGAGGGCATCGACAGTCTGACCGGCGGCTTCCAGAAGGCCAACCTCATCGTCCTCGCCGCCCGTCCCGGCGTCGGCAAGACGAGCCTCGCGCTCAACATCGCCCACCACATCGCCACAGAGGGCGTGCTCGCCGACGGCAGCCGGCCGGCGGTCGCCATCTTCAGCCTCGAGATGAGCGCCGAGGAGCTGGGCGAGCGCCTGATGTGTTCCTCGGCGCGCGTCAGCTCGCACAAGCTTCGCACCGGCAGTCTCTCGCCGGACGATCACGCCAAGCTCGTGCAGGCGGCCGGCCTCCTCGAGAAGGCCGACATCTTCATCGACGACACCGCCGGCCTCAACATGTTCGAGCTCCGCACCAAGGCGCGGCGCCTGCAGGCCAAGCAGCCGCTGAGCCTCGTCATCGTCGACTACCTCCAGCTCATGGCCGGTGACGGCAGGGCCGACAACCGCCAGCAGGAGGTCTCCAACATCTCACGCTCGATGAAGCAACTCGCGCGTGAGCTCTCCGTGCCGGTCATCGCCGTCTCGCAGCTCAACCGCTCTCCCGAGGCGCGCGCCGACAAGGTGCCCCAACTCTCCGACCTGCGTGAATCGGGGGCCATCGAGCAGGACGCCGACATGGTGATGTTCATCTACGAGGACGCCAGCGACCCCGCCGCCAAGGGCGTCGTCCAGGTCAAGATCGCGAAGCACCGCAACGGCCCCACGGGTCTCATCCGCCTCGGCTTCGTGCGCGACTACACGCAGTTCCGCACGCTGCGCCAGACCGAGGAATACGGATACGGCGACGACGAGTAGTCAGGGGCTCGAATGACCCCGCATGTAACCCGATTCGAGACGCCGGCCCTCGACCCCGTCGTGCTCATGCGCGCGCTCGGCCTCGAGGGCGAGGCCCCGGTGGTATTGCTCGACTCGGCCGGCGGCTCCGCACAGCTCGCCCGCCGGCACTACCTCGCGTGGGACCCCGTCTTCCGGCTGCGCGCGCGGCGCGGGGTCGTGAACGTGACGGCCGGCTCCGGCGTGCGGCGCGAGGGCGGCCCGCAGGTTCGCGCCCTTGCTGAGCGCGCCGGCGCCCTCAGCTCGCGTACGCCGTTCGAGGCGCTGCGAGAGGCGACGCGGCTGGCCGCGGTGCCCGACGCGGACGCAGCGACGGAGCCGGTAGCCGGCGATGCCCATCCCGGCGCCGGCTTCGCCGACCTCCCCGAGGCCTCAGCGCTGGTCGGGCTGCTCAGCTACGACGCGGTTCGCTACCTCGAGCGCCTGCCCGACACCGTACGCGACGACCTCGGCATCCCCGAGATCGACGTCTTTCTGCCGGGACGCCTGCTGCGCTACGACATCGAGTCCGGCGAGGCCGTGCTCGTCGACCGCCTCGCCGCAAGCGAGGGCGCGGCGGTGGCTCAGGCGGCGCGCGTGGGTGAAGCGCTCATGCGTGCGCGCCACCCCTCCCCCGCCGCGCTGCACGGCAACGACCTGCCGGTGTACCGCAGCAATTTCACCCGGCCCGAGTACGAAGAGGTCGTGCGCCGGACCCGCGAGTACGTCTTCGCCGGCGACATCTTTCAGGCCAACCTCTCGCAGCGGCTGGACCTCTGCTACGCCCTGCCGAGCCTGCACCTCTACCACACGCTGCGCACGGTGAACCCCAGCCCGTTCGCCGGCTACCTGCACTTCGGCGACTACGAGCTGATCAGTTCGTCGCCCGAGCGCCTCGTCTCGCTCGACGCGGATGGCTGGGCCCAGACAAGGCCGATCGCCGGCACTCGCCCGCGCGGCTCGCTGACACCGGACGACCTCACCGACGAGCTCAATCTCGACCCGAAGGACCGTGCCGAGCACATCATGCTGGTCGACCTCGAGCGCAACGACCTCGGCAGGGTCTGCGAGTACGGCACGGTACGCGTCAACGAGCTCATGATCAATGAGTTCTACTCGCACGTGATCCACATCGTCAGCAACGTCCGGGGCCGCCTGCACTCCTCGCGCGACGCCGTCGACCTGGTCAAGGCGATGTTCCCCGGCGGCACCATCACCGGGTGCCCGAAGGTGCGCTGCATGGAGATCATCGACGAGCTGGAGACGGTGCGACGCGGTCCCTACACCGGCTCCTTCGGCTGGATCGCCGAGCGGCGGCTCGACCTCAACATCATCATCAGGACGCTGGTCCGCAAGGGCGACCGGCTGTTCCTGCAAGCCGGGGGCGGCATCGTCGCCGACTCGGTGCCGGTGCGTGAGTACCGCGAGACCCTGCACAAGGCCGCCGGCATGCTGCGCGCCGTGAGCGCGAGCATCGCCGAGCGGGCCGGCTGAGCGCAGCGGGCGCCGGCCGCGCGCACCGCTCGGGCGACGCCGGGCGCTCAGGCGCGATACACTCTGCGCCGTGACGATGCTGCTCCTCAACGGCGTGCTCATCTCCGAAGTCGAAGCGACCTTGCCGGCCACCGACAGAGCGCTCACGCACGGCCTCGGTCTCTACGAGACGCTCAAGCTGGTCGACGGGGTACCCGTGTTCTTCGAGGAGCACGTCGATCGTCTGGTCCAGGGCATCGCGGCGCTCGGGCTCGAGAAGCACATCGACAGGCCCGAGCTGGCCGAGCAGATATGCCGCGTCAGCGAGGCCAACGGCGT
>DASRZL010000017.1:0-2893 GCA_035686425.1 Thermoleophilia bacterium | reverse complement strand
GTGAGGCTGCTGCGGATCGCGCCGGAGCCCTTGTTCGCCTGGGCCTGGCTGAGCAGCGACTCGAGGCGGAACTGGCGCAGCATGTCGTTGGAGCTGTTGTTGAAGAGCAGCCAGCCGGCGGAGACGCACAGGCACACGATCACGAGGCCCATCACGACCTTGCCGGAGCGGCTCGAGAGCCTCGGGCCGAGGTGCCAGAAGAGCGCCACCGCGGCGAGCGACGAGATGCCGGCGGCGACGAGGCTCGAGCGTGAACCGGTGCGCACGAACGCGGCGCCGCCCATGGCGATGAAGAGGAGCGTGAGCAGGAGCCACTTGAAGCGCCGGGTGAAGAAGAAGGCGCAGAGCATGAACGGCCAGCAGATGACGATGTAGGTGGCGAGGTCGTTTTGGTTGTGGAACACGCTGGTGACCGCGTAGGTCTGCGACGTCACCGTGGTGAGCAGGCGCGAGGTGGGCAGGCGGATGCCGAGCCGAGCCTCGAGGATGGTGAAGCCCACGATGAAGGCGTAGCCGACGATCATGGAGTAGCCGAACCAGATGAGGCGACGGCGCGTGCCGCCCGAGGCCGCCGTCGCCAGGAAGACGGCCACCATGGTGACGACGATGGCGATGTAGTTGATCGCCACGAGCTTGTCCGGCGCCCACAGGAGGCCCAGCAGCAGCCACGTGAACCAGAGCACGGCGGGTAGGGCCAGGTCCTTGGCCGCGAAGGGTAGGGGGTCGCGGCGGATGAGCAGGTAGCAGAGCCCGGCATAGACGACGACGGCGAGGACCAGGCGGAAGAGGAACGCCTGCGGAACGGCCGGCAGGGCGAACGACGGTCCCAGGAGTGCGAGGACCGGTAGCGAGACGAGCAGCGCGGTGAGGACCGTCCCGACACCGGTGCGGGCGATGCGCTCGCGGCCAAAGAGCAGGAGCGCCGCGAGCGCGATGACGGCGAGCAGGCCGAGGGCGGCGGTGGGGCTGCGCGTGGCCGCCGCCGCGATGACGGCCGTGAACGCGGCGCCGGCGGCGAGCAGCGCCGCGTCGGCGGCCGAGAAGCGGCTGCGGGCGGCCGCCCCGCCTTGCGGGCCGGCGGCCGCGCCTTGCGGAGAGCCTGCAGTCATGCCGGCATCCTACCAGCGAGCTCGTCCAGCAGCGCCGCCAGCTCGGCGGTGAGGTGGCCGAGCTCGTAGCGCTCGAGGGCGGATCGGTCCGCGACCGGCGCCGCGCCGCCGCGGACGGCGGCGACGAAGGCGGACAGCGGCGCCCTCATTGAGTCGTCGGGCAGCACGCAGGTGCCGCCGCCGACCTCCGCGAAGAGCTCGCGGGCAGCCGAACCGGCCGGCGAGATGGCGAAGATCGGCCGGCCGGCTTGCAGGTACTCGAACACCTTGCTCGACATGCTCTCCGGTCGGCGTCCGTTCACCAGCAAGAGCGCGTCCGCGGCGCGCTGGTAGCCGAGGGCGACCGGCAGCGGCACGAGAGGCTCGACGCGTACGCGGTCGCCGAGCCCGAGCCGGTCGGCGTCTGGGCGGACGCGACTCTCGTCGACGCCGACGAACAGCGCCTTGACGTCCGGGGGCATCGCCGCCAGCGCCTCGAGGAAGGCGGCGACCTGGTGCTCGCGGCCGTAGAGCCGGCCGGTGTGCACCAGCCAGAAACCGTCGCCGAGGGAGACGTCGGCCGGGTGCTCCGTGCGGTCGAACCCGTTGGGCAGTACGTGCGCGCGGCCGCGCAGCCACGGGTGCCGCGCCACGAGTTCGTCGATGATCGGCCGGTTCACGGCGGTCACGGCGGCGGCGCGGCCGAGCGCCCACGCCTCGAGGCGGGTGTGGGCGGCCGCGTGCGCCGCCGTCGGGTACCGGCGGAACTGGTACGTCGACCACGGGTCGCGGTAGTCGGCCAGCCACGGCAGCCCGGCGTGCCGGGCGAGCGTGGCCGCGACGAGGTGCGCACTCGGCCGCGGCGAGCTGCTGAAGAGCACGTCGAAGCGCTCCTGCCGGAGCATCTCGCGGCCCTTGAGCACGGCAGATCCGACCCAGGCGAAGTAGGGGTCGGGCACCGCCACCCAGCGGTTGACCCCCGTGCTCCGCCGGCCGCCGCCGAGCAGCTGCTTCGGCCAGGGCACGGCGGCGCGGGCGACGGGCACGCCGGGCGGCACCGCGGCCGGGCCCGTCGCCCTGGCCGTCAGCACGGTCGGCTCCCAGCCCTCATCGGGCAGGTGTCGCAGGAACCGCACGACGCGGGTCGTGCCGGCGCTGGCCATGGGCGGATACGGGTTGGCGATCACGAGCAGCTTCTTCACGGGAGCTCCCGTCGTCGGTGCCCGCCCATCTTACCGGGAGCAGGCATGCGCCGGGCCCGCGAGGGCCGTCGTGGTCGGCCTCCAGCCTCTTCCGGCATTCAGTCGGGGGCGCCGGACTCGTTGCCGAACGCCTCCGGGAACGCGGTGACGACGGTCCGGACGAGGCGGCGCGCGTTGGTGCGCTTGACGTGGAAGCCGTCGTAGAAGTCGAAGGGGTCGCCCTTGATGCGCGACAGTTCGCTGAGGTCGAGGAGGCGGAAGCTGTGCTTCTTCTGCTCGCTTCTCAGCCACGCCACGACCTCCACGCGCCGCTCGCTCCACCCCGCGTCGCGCACCGCGTCCAGCAGACGCGGATGCAGCGGCATGAGCACGACCACCTGCGTCGTGCCCATCTCGTCGAGCAGGCCCATGGTCTTCTCGAAGTACTGCTGCGACCGCGGGTACAGCGCCGCAGTCGTCGTCTCGTAACGCTCGAGCGCCGTCTCGATCGAGTAGTCGATGGCTCGGGAGAGCGGCCGTCCCCGGGCCTCCGCGAGGTCGTAGCGGTTGCGGAGCACGACGCCGTCGGCGCCGAACGTCGTGAGTGCGAGGTCCTTGCCCGGC
>DASRZL010000016.1:0-7638 GCA_035686425.1 Thermoleophilia bacterium | reverse complement strand
CCGGAGCCGGCGGCGGCGCGCAGCGCGGCCTCCGCCGGCAGCAGTGCGTCGACCATCGTCTTGTCTCCGGGCTCTGCCTTGCCGCGCATCTGCACGCCCGCGACGCCGGCGCTGACGACGCCGGCCCACTCGGCCGTCGTCAGCGCAGACCTCTCCGCGGCGGCCTTGCCCATCTCCAGGAAGAGAGTGCCGTAGAGCGGCCCCGCCGCCCCTCCGACCGTCGAGACGAGCGTCATGCCGACGGTCTTCAACAGCGGGCCGAGCGCCGTGGGCGCTTCCCCGTCCGCGGCGTCCTGAAGCTTGGCGGCCACCGCCTGCATCCCGCGGTCCATGTTGACGCCGTGGTCGGCATCGCCGATGGCGGCGTCGAGGGCGGTGAGCTCGTCGCGCCTCACCGCCACTTCCGCAGCGTAGGCGCGCAGCCAGGCGATGACGCCTGCCGCGGTGACGACCTCCGCGCCGCCGGCGCTCACGCGCCCCACCGGAGGCCGGGTGTGTCGACGGGCGCGTCCCAGAGCCTTGTCAGCTCGTCGTCGAGACGCAGTAGTGTGATCGAGCAACCGGCCATGTCGAGCGACGTGATGTACGGACCGACGAGGTTGCGCGCGATCGTGATGCCTTTCACGTCGAGAAAGCGATGGAGCTCCTGGTAGACGACGTAGAGCTCCATGAGCGGAGTGCCGCCCATGCCGTTGACGAAGGCGAGCACCTGGTCGCCGCTCCGGAAGGGAAGGTCCTCGACCAGCGCGTCGGCGAGCGCCTCGACGACGTCGCGGGCGCCGGTCAGCGGCCGTCGCTCGCGCCCGGGTTCGCCGTGGATCCCGACGCCGAACTCCATCTCGCCGCCGCCGAGGTCGAAGGTCGGCTTGCCCGCCATGGGCGTGGTGCACGAGGTCAGCGCCACGCCCATGCTGCGGCTGTTCTCGTTGACCTTGCGGCAGAGGCCGGCCACGTCTCCGAGCGGCCGGCCCTGCTCCGCCGCCGCTCCGCAGATCTTCTCGGCGAGCACGGTCGCGCCCACGCCGCGGCGTCCTGCCGTGTACAGGCTGTCCTCGACCGCGACGTCATCATCGATCAGGACCTGTTCGACGGTGAGCCCCTCGTCGCGCGCGAGGTCGGCGGCCATCTCGAAGTTCATGACGTCGCCGGTGTAGTTCTTGACGATGTGCAGGGTCCCGGCGCCGCCTTCGACAGCCTGCGTCGCCGCAAGCATCTGGTCCGGCGTCGGCGAGGTGAAGACCTCGCCCGGGCAGGCCGCGTCGAGCATGCCCGGGCCGACGAAGCCGCCGTGCAGCGGCTCGTGGCCGGACCCGCCGCCGGAGACGAGCGCCACCTTGCCGGCGACCGGGGCGTCGGCGCGCGCGATCCAGTGTGGGTCGGTGTGGACGGCGAGCCGCCCGGCGTGCGCCAGGGCGATGCCGGCCAGTTCCTCTCTGACGACGTCCTCCGGCCGGTTGATGAGCTTCTTCATCGCTGCCCCCTCCGAGCTGCGGCCGCGACCAGGACGGTCCCGCCGCTGATGTCATGGTCACCCCCACATCGTTCGCCGCCCACGCCCCGGCGTCAAGGGCGGCGCCGGCCTGCACGCGTGCGGCGGTGCCGGCGGTGCCGCGGCGTCACACCCAGCCGCGTTCTTCATAGAGGCGCCAGCCGGCGACGAGCGCGGCCACGATCTGGTCCTTCAGCTCGGGCGTCAGCCGCTTCAGGTGGAAGCACGACTTGCCCTTGCGCGTCGCAAGGAGGTCGGGGCCGAACACCGCGGTGAGGCCCTGGTCCGCGTACACAGGCATGAAGTAGAAGCCGACGTAGGTCTTCTGGATGATGAGGCCGCAGAAGAAGACATCCTTGCGCCGGCGGCCGGCGATCTCCACCTCCTTCTCGGACCAGAGGTCGAAGTAGCCGGCGTCGTCGCGGCGCACGGTCAGGCGCTCCGCGTAGGGCTCGATCAGCGCCTTGACCTCTGCGAAGAGCGGCAGAAGAGCCTCGTTCTTCACGATCATGTATGGCCTCCCGGGTCCCGCCGGCGCGTCCGTCGTCCGTGGTCTGGCTGTACCCCGCGCGCAGGTGGCGTAGACTCGCCGTGCGCCGTGCGCGAGGCACGGCGCACCCGACGCCGACTGGAGGTGCCGTCCATGCCCCGCACCGCGAAGCCCTACAGACTGGTCCCCGCCGAGGTCCCGCCGATGGCCGGCCGGCGCGCCAATGTGTACGCCGAAGCTGTGACCGATTTCGTCGCGTCTGGCCTGGACTCGGCGCTCATCGAGATGAGCGGGCGCAAGACGCAGGCGCTCGCGCTGGGGCTGCGTAAGGCGGTGGCCGCTTCGGGCGCGGACGTCAAGATCGTCACCCGCGCCGGGCAGGTGTACCTGCTGCGCACCTGACCGAGGTGTCACCCTTTCGGGCGCACGACGAGCGGTCCACCGCCGCGCCCCCGCGTCGTAGCGGGGCGCCGGTCTTCGCTCATAGCGCCCGGCGGCATGAGGGTGCGCTGCCGGGTACACTCGCACCATGACCGTCACCGCTCCCGCGCCGGACCCCGGCCTGCTGCGCCGAACCTTCCGCTCTCTCCACACCTTCAACTTCCGTCTGTTCTTCTTCGGCCAGATCGTGTCGATGAGCGGCACCTGGATGCAGGCGCTGGCCCAGAACTGGCTGGTCCTCGAGCTCACCAGCAGCGGCATCGCCCTCGGCATCACCGTCGGTCTGCAGTTCGGACCGGTGCTCCTCCTGGGCCCGTGGGCGGGCGTGCTCGCCGACCGGGTCGACAAGCGCCGGCTCCTCGTCATCACCCAGACGGTGGCCGCTCTTCTCGCCGTCGTCCTCGGCGTGCTCGCAGCCACCGACGTCGTCACGCTGTGGATGATCTGGGTGCTCGCGGGACTCAACGGCACCGTGCTCGCGCTCGACCTGCCGTCCCGGCAGAGCTTCGTCTACGAGATCGTCGGACCCGACGACGTGGCCAACGCCGTGGGCCTCAACTCCGTCGTCATCAACGCGTCGCGTATCATCGGACCGGCGCTCGGGGGCGTGCTCATCGCCGGCTTCGGGGTCGCCCCGTGCTTCTTCCTCAATGCCGCTTCGTACGTCGCCGTGATCGCCGCGTTTCTCCTCATGCGCACGAGGGAACTCTCCCCTTCCAAGCCCGTGCGGCGCCAGCCCGGCCAGGTGCGCGAGGGCTTTCGCTTCGTCTGGAGCACGCCGTCGCTCCGCGTCCCGCTGGTGATGCTGGCGGTGGTCAGCACGCTGGCCTACAACTACTCCGTCATCCTGCCGCTGCTCACGCGGGACGTGTACGGCCGTGGCGGCGGCGCCTACGGCATCCTGTCCGCGGCCATGGGCGTGGGCGCTCTCGCCGGCGCCCTGCTGATGGCCAGCAGGGCGCGTCCCTCGCGTCGCCTGCTGGTGGCGAGCGCCTTCGGCTTCGGCATCGTCACCCTGATCCTCGCGGTCGCGCCGGGCTACGCACTGGGCGCGGCTCTGCTCGTGCTCGTCGGCGTCGGCGCCGTCCTCTTCATCAGCACGACGAACGCGCTTCTGCAGGTGAACGCGCCCGACGCCATGCGCGGCCGCGTGATGGCGCTCTGGTCGATCGTCTTCCTCGGCAGCACCCCGATAGGCGGGCCGGTGACGGGCCTCCTCGTGCGCGGCTTTGGGGTGCGCTGGGCGGTGGCGGTGGGCGGCATCGCCGCCCTGGCCACCGCCACCGGCGCCGTCCTCGCGCTGCGGCACCGCAAGGTGCTGGAGGGTTGCTGTGAGGCGCCTGTCTGCCTGCCGGACGGCCCGGCGCCCGGCGACGCGCTCGGGGAGGCCGTCGAGGTCGGGCCACGCGACGCCCGCGGCCGCGCCGCAGGCGGGCGCCCTGCGGATGCGCCGGCTCCCGCCGGAGCAGGCCGCCGCAGCTAGGCGGTCTCAAGTCGGCTGCGGCGTTGCCGATGAAGGATACAGGCCGCGCACAGGCGCGGTCTCGTTCCGTGCGGGCGCCGGTCACGAAAGGAGGGTGATGCTTCTCCAGGGCAACCTGCAGGAGTTCAGCCTCCCCAACATCTTCCAGCTCGTGAAGATGAGCGCCAAGAGCGGCGCGCTCACCATTCGCCGCGACGGCGAGCAAGGCAAGATCTTCTTCCGCGACGGGATGATCTACTACGCCTTCTCGTCACCTCAGCTGCTGCCGCTCGGCGAGCGGCTGATCAAGGCGGGCGCGATCAGTGGCACGGAGCTCGACAAGGCCCTCGCCGCCCAGAAGAAGGCGGGCGAGGGCGCCCGCATCGGCAGCATCCTCCTCGAGCAGGGCCGGATCGACAGAGGGACCCTCGAGCAGGCGGTGCGCGAGCAGATCCAGGACACCGCCTTCAACTTCTTCAGCTGGTCGGACGGCGACTTCGAGTTCGGCGCCGAAGAGAGCCCGCCGGAGGAGGACATCCTCGTCGAGATGAGCGTCGAGACGGTCATCATGGAGGGCTGCCGCCGCATCGACGAGTGGGAGCTGATCTTCGAGCAGTTGGGGTCGCTGGAGCGCGTCCCGCACCTGGCCTACGGCGACCACGTCGACTCCGAGGGCTCCCTCACCCTGACTGCCGAGGAGTGGCGCGTGATCGTCCACATCGACGGCCACGCCGACATCAACACGATCCTCCGCGACTGTGGCCTCGACCGCTTCTGCGGCGCCAAGGTCATCTACGGCCTGTTCTCGAGCGGGCTCATCAACGTGAGCGAGCCCGTGATCGAGACCATCGGCAAGGGGCCGAGCGTCGCCATCCGTGGTCCCATCGACATCTACAACGAGGTCTTCCTCAGCACCCTGACCGACTCCAACGTCGTCAAGCAGCTGCGCGTCGAGCTCATCGACGAGAAGGAGGTCGAGGTCCCCGTGCTGGCCGGCCAGCTGGCCTCGGGCAACGGGTCCGCGGAGGCCGGCGACCACGCCGCCGTCGCCGGCGGGCACGGCGGAGAGGACGTCCTCGTCTTCACCGCCGCTTCCACCTGCCCCGAGCAGGCGTGGAAGCGCCTGGCCGGGGAGAGCTCGGCTTGGGTGCTCCTCGCGAACGCCAACGACGCCGACAGCCTGCGCTCCACGCGCGCCGACCTCGAGTTCGTCAAGAGCCTGGGCAACGTGGCCTACGTCGTCGCCACCTACATGTCGATGGCCGGCGAGGAGATGACGGCGAAGCAGATCACCAAGGCGCTCGGCCTCGAAGCGAGGACGCCGGTGCTGCCCTGTCAGCTGCGCGATCGGGAGTCGGTGGCCGGCGTCGTCAGGGCGGCGCTCGACCTGGCCGGCGCGCGCGCCGCCGGCTGAACCGCCCGCCGGTCCTCTCCGTCGGGCCGGCACTTCACACCCAACGCTTGTCTGCGCTTGTGATCCTCGCGCCACGGCGAGAAGATTGACCACCGAAGGTTTGTCATCGTCGGGTGCGCCGCGGATGCATCAGACAATCGCCGGACGCAGACGGGCCCCGCAGGGCCCGCACGAAGAAAGGACACCACCGCATGTACTACCCGAGCTACCGCATGAGGCGCCTGCGCGGCACCCCGGCCATCCGGGACATGGTGCGCGAGACCAGGCTCCATCTCGAGGACCTCATCTACCCGCTGTTCGTCATCGCCGGCGAGAACATCAAGAACCCCATCTCCTCGATGCCCGGCTGCTACCAGCTGTCCATCGGTAACCTGCTCCCCGAGGTGCGCGAGGTGGTCAGGCTCGGCATCCCGGCCGTGCTGCTCTTCGGGATCCCCTCGCACAAGGACGCCGCCGCCAGCGGGGCGTACGACTCCGAGGGCGTCGTGCAGATGGCGGTCCGGGCGATCAAGGACGAGTTCCCGGACCTCATCGTCGTCACCGACGTGTGTCTCTGCGAGTACATGGACCACGGTCACTGCGGCGTGATCCACGACGGCGAGATCGTCAATGACGTCACCCTCGAACTGCTCGCCAAGATGGCGATCACGCACGCCGAGAGCGGCGCCGATATCGTCGCTCCCAGCGACATGATGGACGGACGCGTCGCCGCCATCCGCAACGCGCTCGATGACGAGGGGCTCACGGACACGATCCTCATGTCGTACTCGAGCAAATTCGCCTCGGCCTTCTACGGGCCCTTCCGCGAAGCGGCCGAGTCGACGCCGGCGTTCGGAGACCGCAAGACCTACCAGATGGACCCGGCCAACCTCGAGGAGGCCGTGCGCGAGTCTCTGCTGGACATCGAAGAGGGCGCCGACATCATCATGGTCAAGCCGGCGATCCCGTTCCTGGACGTCATCCACGCCGTCAAGCAGGAGACCAAGTTCCCGCTCGCCGCGTATAGTGTGAGCGGCGAGTACGCGATGATCAAGGCGGCCGCCGCCAACGGCTGGCTCGACGAGCAGCGCGCCGTCATGGAGGCCGTCACCGGCATCAAGCGC
This sequence comes from Thermoleophilia bacterium, assembly GCA_035686425.1. Lineage (GTDB taxonomy): Bacteria > Actinomycetota > Thermoleophilia > UBA2241 > UBA2241 > CAIXSE01. Next base: position 1,239 of record DASRZL010000016.1, on the reverse strand, counting down.
GCTGGCGCCGACCTCATCATCACGTATCATGCAAAGGACATCGCCGCCTGGATCGCCTAGGCGGCTGCCGGAGAGGGCCGGGCGGCGCACCCACTATGGCGTTGCGCCGCCCGCCCGTCTCTGGCACACTGGAGCCGGTTTGCACCATCCCCACGCTGAAAACCCCAACGCCCTGAACGCGCGGCCCGGCGACGCCGGGGACGGCGTCGCGCCTCCGCGCGTCATCGCCTGGGAGGTCACGCGCAGCTGCAATCTCGCCTGCGTGCACTGTCGCGCGAGCGCGGTCCATGGACCCTACGAAGGCGAGCTCAGCACGTCTGAGGCGTTCACCCTCGTCGACCAGATCGCCTCGTTCGCCAACCCCATCCTGATCCTGACCGGCGGCGACCCGCTCATGCGCGCCGACATCTTCGACATCGCCGAGTACGCCATCGGCAAGGGTCTGCGCACGGTCATGTCGCCGAACGGCACGCTCGTGACGCCCGAGGTCGCGCAGCGCATGCACGACGTCGGCATCGCGCGCGTCAGCGTCTCCATCGATTTCCCCAACGCCGCGGAGCACGATGAGTTCCGCGGCGTCCCCGGGGCCTTCGACGGCGCCGTGCGCGGCATCCGCAACTGCCTGGACGCCGGCGTCGAAGTGCAGATCAACTCGACGATCACCAAGCTCAACGTGCACTATCTGCCGGCCCTGCTGCAGCTGGCCGACGACCTCGGCGCCGTGAGCTTCCATCCGTTCATGCTGGTGCCCACGGGGCGCGGCAAGGAGCTCGAGGAGCAGGAGCTCCCGCCGGACGAATACGAGCGCGCGCTGGAGTGGATGTACGACGCGCAGCAGGAGAGCGAGCTCTTCATGAAACCCACTGACGTGCCGCACTACTGGCGCGTCATGCGGCAGCGCGCCAAGGCGCAGGGCCGCAAGCTCGAGGTGCATCCGCACAGCCACGGCGGCATGAACACCCTGAGCCGCGGCTGTCTCGCCGGCATCGGCTTCTGCTTCATCAGCCACATCGGCGAGGTCCAAGGCTGCGGCTACTTCGACAAGGTCGCCGGTGACGTGCGCAAGCAGACCTTCCCCGAGGTCTGGCGCGACTCGCCGCTGTTCAACGAGCTCCGCGACTTCGACGGCCTCAAGGGCAAGTGCGGCGCCTGCGAGTTCAAGAAGGTCTGCGGCGGCTGCCGCGCGCGGGCCTACGAGGCGACCGGCGACTACATGGCCGAGGAGCCGTACTGCGCCTA
>DASRZL010000015.1:0-9934 GCA_035686425.1 Thermoleophilia bacterium | reverse complement strand
GTGCCGGGCGGGGAGGACGAGCTCTGGACCGTCGGATCCTACCTGGACGAACGGTCTCGGCCGCTGGCCGTGTTCTGCGGCCACAAGCTGCGCCAGTATCCCCACTCCGGGGGCAGCTGCCTGGCCGGTGTCAGCGCCTGGGATCAGCACCTCGTCGACGCGGCGCTCGGCCTGCTGCGGGAGCTCCGCTTCCACGGCGTGAGCCAGGTGGAGTTCAAGCGTGACCCGCGCGACGGGCGATTCTGCCTGATGGAGGTCAACGCGCGGCACTGGAAGTGGCACGGGCTGTCCACGGCCAGCGGCGTCAACCTCTCGCTGGCGGCCTACCGCGACGCTACAGGGCACCCCTTCCTGACCCAGCGCCAGACCGACGGCGTCAAGTGGATCGTCGCCAACAAGGACGTGCCGCTGGCGATGCTCGAGATCGCCAAGCGAGAACGTCGCGCCGGCGACTACGTACGCTCGCTGCGCGGCACGCGCATGGACGGCCTTCACTCGCTCACCGATCCGGTGCCCGGTGCGTTGAACGCCTACCGGGTCGCGCGCCAGGTGGTGACGCGTCAGCCGCGCGCGAGGGCGGACGTGTGAGCGGTTCGCCGTCCCCTCCACCCACCCTCGAGGTCTTCCTCGACGCGCCTGAGGAGTTCGTCCCCCGCGCCGCCTGGGTCCTCGAGACGCTGCTGGCGCCGCTGGGCCGCAGGGTCGCGGTGATCCGCGACCCTGCGCAAGCGACGGGCGCCGCCCTCGCCTACGCGCCGGCTCCCCTTGCCGGGGTGCCGACCATCCCCTGCAGTGCCGAGGCCATGGGGCTGTACGCGACGACGAGGCCGCTGCCTGCCGGCGCGTTCGCGCGACGCACGCAGACCGGGACCGGCCCGGACGCGGAGGATGCCGGCCCGCTCGTCGCCGCGTTTCCTGCCGCTGACGACGCCGGCTTTGCGGCGCCGTTCGACCTCGTGGCCTCGTCCTTCGCGCTCCTCGCCTGCTGGGACGAACGCACCAGCAACGAACGGGACCGCTACGGCCGCCTGCCGTTCTCCGCCAGCCTCTTCGTCGCCAACCCCGACCTCAAGATAGGCGATCCCGCCGTCGACCGCTACGTGCGGCTGCTGCGCGCCATCCTGGCGCCCCGCCTCGCCGGACTCGGGCTCGACCCCCTGCCGCGGCCGGGCTGGATGTGGGGGGAGGCGAGCTTCGCCATCGCGCTGACGCACGACGTCGACAACCTCTGGCGCTGGACGAGGCGCGGCTTCGCCGCGGCGGGGTACCGCACGATCCGCGCGGTCGGTCGCCGCGACGGGACGGCCGCGCGCCGTGAGCTGGGCGACGCCGCAGATTGGCTGTTCCGCCACCTCCCTCGGCGGACCGATCCCTTCTGGACCTTTCCCCAGATCCTCGGGGGAGAGGACGCCCGTGGCGTGACGTCAACGTTCTTCGTCATCGCCCGGCACACCCACAAGCAGGACGGCAACCAGCCGGAAACGTACCGCAAACGCATCCCGGCGGCCCTTTCTCTGCTCGCCCGGCACGGTCGCGAGATCGGGCTGCACGGCAACGATGCCGACCGCCTCGGGGTCGACCCGCTCGTCCACGACCGGGCGCTCCTTGCCCGCAACGCCCGCGCCGCGATAGACGGCATCCGCTATCACTACCTGCGCAGCCTGTACCACGAGACCCTGCCGCTCCTCGAACAGTCCGGGTTCAGCTACGACACGAGTCTTGCGTTCGCAGAGCGCGAAGGCTTCCGCTGCGGCTGCTCGTTTCCCTTTCGCCCCTACTCCCTGGCGGAGGAGCGACCCCTCGACCTCGTCGAGTTGCCTCTGGCGGTGATGGACGGCTCCCTGCAGCAGCCGCACTATCGCGGCCTTCCGGCCGGCGAGGCTGAGCTCGCGGCCGTCGCCATCCTCGACCGCGTGCGGACGAGCGGCGGCGCCTCCAGTCTGCTCTGGCACAACAACCGTTTCGATCCCCGCCTCTCACGTGGCTACGACAAGGTCTACTGGCGCCTCGTCGAAGGCGTGCGCGACCATGGCGGCATCGCCACGTCGGCCGGCGACATCGTCGCGCGCTGGCGCCAGACGTTCGGGATGCGGCCGTGACCCGGGTCCTTCACCTCAGCGTCGTCCACAAGCCGGACGACCCGCGCATCTACGAGCGCGAGTGCCGCACGTTGACGCAGGCCGGCTACCAGGTCATGTACATGGCCCCGGGTGCCGAGCCAGGGCGCGATGACGTCGGCGTGCTTCTCTCGCCGTTGCCCGAGCGCGGCCGCAGCACCCGGTTTCTGAGTGCGGCAGCGATCCTGAAGGCGCTGCGCACGCTCAGACCTGACGTGCTGCATGTGCACGATCCGGAACTGCTCACCTTGTTCCCGGCAGCCAAGGCGCTCGTGCCGCGGCTCGTCTACGACATGCACGAGTACGTGCCGGAGGCCGTAGCCGGCAAGCCGTACATCCCGGCCGCCGTCCGGCCCGTGGCCTCGAGGACGACGGCGGTCGCCCAGAAGAGCCTGGCGGCGCTCGGCTCCGGCGTCGTGGTCGTGGCCGACGACCAGCTGGCGGCCCTCGGCGGTACGCCGAAGCTCCGTCTCGTGCTGCCGAACTACCCGCGCGTCGAGCGCTTCGAGGGCGCCGCCGCGATACCAGAGCTCGCCGCCGATCCACGGCTCAAGTCGATCTACGTCGGCAGCCTGTCGCGCGCTCGCGGCTGCACGATGATGCTGGACGTGATGGAGCTGCTGGAGCCAGGCGAGGCGGTGCTCTACCTCGGCGGCACGTTCAACGACCCTGCCCTCGAGACAGAGGTCCGCGCCAGGCTGGCCGCCGGCCTCGACGAGCGCGTCAAGTTGCTCGGCCGGATACGCCCGGCGGATCTGCCCGCGTACCTGGCGGCGGCAGACGTGGTCTGGGTACCCTCGGTGCCGACCAGCCAGTACCGCTTCCCGACGGTCCCCACGAAACTCTTCGAAGGAATGGCGATGGGCCTCGCGGCACTGGTCAGCGACCTGCCGGGGCGCGGCGAGCTCGTCCGTCTCGAAGAGTGCGGCCTCACCGTCGAACCCGGCGTCGAGGGCCATCTCTCCGGTATGCGGCGCCTGCTTGCCGACCGCTCGCAGCTGGCGGCGATGGGCGCCCGCGGCCGGCGCGCGGTCGATCGACGGTACTCCTGGGAGGCCGTGGAGAACCATTTGGTAGACTTCTACGGGTCGCTCTGCGCCGGACTGGTGTAGACGCCTCCGGCGCACCGGGTCCCGACGCGCGAAACGCCTCACCGGGGAGAACCTCACGTGAGCATCGAACGCTTTGACAACGTGCTCGTCCTGGCGCCCCACACCGACGACGGCGAGTTCGGGTGCGGCGGCACCATGGCGCGCCTCATCGAGAGCGGTGTCAGGGTCACGTACGCCGCCTTCAGCACTGCCGCAAAGAGCGTCCCCGAGGGCTTTCCCAAGGACGTGCTCAAGCGTGAGGTCCGCAGCGCCACCGGCGTCCTGGGCATCCCTGAGGAGTACCTCAAGGTCTACGATTTCGAGGTCCGCATGTTCCCGACGCTGCGTCAGGACATCCTCGAAGAGATGATCGTCCTGCATCAGGAGATCGACCCCGATTGCGTGCTGCTGCCGGCGCTGATCGACCTGCACCAGGACCACAAGACGATCGCCGAGGAGGGCCTGCGCGCGTTCAAACGCACCACCGTGATGGCCTACGAGATCCCCTGGAACAACCTCAACTTCCAGCAGCAGGCCTACGTACGGCTCGAGGAGCGCCACATCGACAAGAAGGTGGAAGCCCTCGCCTGCTACGAGAGCCAGGGACACCGGAACTACACACGCGAGGACTACATCCGCAACGTCGCGCTCACGCGCGGCATCAACATCGGCTGCGACTTCGCCGAGGTGTTCGAAGTCTACCGCTGGATCCTGTAGCGCCGCTCATGCCGATCTGCGACACCCGCGCTCGACCACGTCTCGGAGCCCATCACGCGTGCACATCCTCTTCCTGACCCACTACTTCACACCCGAGAACAATGCTCCCGCCGCGCGTGTGCACGGCATGGCGAAGGAGTGGGCGCGCTGCGGGCACCGCGTCACGGTGCTCACCGGCGCGCCCAACGTCCCCGCCGGGGTCGTCTACGAGGGTTACAAGAACAGGTTCTACCAGGAGGAGTGGATCGACGGCATCCGCACGGTCCGCGTCTGGACCTGGCTGGCCGCCAACCGCGGCCGCGTACGCCGCGGCCTCAACTTCCTCTCGTACCTGGCCGCGGCCGGCGCGGCCGGCCCGCTGCTGCGGCCGCGCGCCGACGTCGTCATCGCGACCAGCCCGCAGTTCTTCGCCGGCTGGGCGGGCTGGCCGGTCGCCCGCGCCCACGGCGCGCCGTTCGTGCTGGAGATCCGCGACATCTGGCCCGACTCGATCGTCGCCGTCGGCGCCCTCGAGCAGGGCCGCATCGTCCGCACGCTGGGCCGGCTGGAGCACGCCCTCTACGACGGCGCCGACCACATCGTCGCGGTCGGCGACGGCTATCGCATGAACATGATCCGCAAGGGCGTCGGGCCATCCAGGATCTCCGTGGTCACCAACGGGGTAGACGTCGACCTGTTCCGGCCGCGCGAGCCTGACCAGGAACTGCGCGCGCGGCTCGGCTTCTCGCCTGAGACGTTCGTGATCGCCTTCGCCGGAACGATCGGCATGGCCAGCGGTCTGGAGGTGGCTCTGGGAGCCGCCCGCAGACTCGAGGCCAAGGGTCGCGACGACATCGCCTTCTTGCTCGTCGGTGACGGTGCCGTGCGCGGCGAGCTGGAGGAGCAGGCGCGCGCGGAGGGCCTCGCCAACGTCGTCTTCACCGGCCTCGTCCCGCGCGCCGAACTGCCCGCGTACCTCGCGAGCAGCGACGCCTGCCTCGTGCACTTCCGCAAAGACGACCTCTTCGGCACGATCCTGCCCAGCAAGTTCTTCGAGGACGCCGCTATGGAGCGGCCGATCCTCCTCGGGTTCGAGGGCGACGCCCGAACCATGCTCGAGGAGGCCGACTGCGGCATCTCCTTCGAGCCGTCCAACGACGAAGCGCTGGCGACGGCGGCTGAGCGTCTCGCCGCCGCCCCCGGCGCAGAGCGGCGGCGGCTCGGCGAGAACGGCCGCCGCTACGTCCTCGAACACTTCGACCGCCGCAGGCTTGCGCACGACTACCTCGAGATCCTCGAGCGCGTGCGCGCCGACCACCGGCGAGGCCGCCGGTGAACGCCGCCTGCTGTAGGATGTCGCGAAGCAGCACGAGTCCCCGGAGGAGCGCATGAGCAGCGACGAGAGCACGGCCATCGACGTCGGTTCCTGGTTCACCACGCTCGCCCGCAACTGGTGGGTCATCGTGGGCCTCGTCGTCATCGGCGTGATCGTCGGCGCCGTCGTCACCCTGGCCCAGCCCAAGGAGTACAGCGCCACCGCCTCCGTGTACATCGGGCAGACCACGGACGCGAACGGCAACCCGATGGCCGGCCTCAATTCCAACGCCAAGGCCGCCGTGCAGCTGCTCGCCAGTCAGGCCGTGCTCAAGGAGGCGGCCGACCGCATCGGGATGGACATCTCCGCCGGCGCGCTCGGCAAGGAGACCACCGTCCAGACGCCGTCCTCCACGGTCAAGACGTCCGTCGTCAACTTTGTCGTCATCACCGTCACCGATACTGATCCGGAGCGCGCGGCAGCCGCCGCAAACGCACTCGCGGACGCGCTCCTCGAGCGCCTCAGCACGGGCACCGAACAGAAGGTCGCGCTTCTGGAGGCACAGCTGGCCACGGGCAAGAAGCAGCTCGCCGCTTCGGTCACACGCGGCGTCGCCGCACAGAAGGCGATCGCCGCGATCGCCGGCGGCGGCGGCTCGACGGCCGAGAAGGCGACCGCGTCCGCGGCATGGGTCGCCGTGTCGTCGGCCGCCGCGACCGAGCAGGAACAGCTCCTCGCCAGCAATCAGAAGACTGAGCTCCTCCTGCTCACAGCGGAGCAGGTCGAGCAGCCGCGCATCCTCCACGAGGCCGCGGTCCCCGACACGCCAAGCGGCCCGACCATGTCGCTCAACGTGGGGATCGGCGCGCTGGCCGGGCTCGTGATCGGCGTCATCGTCGCATTCGCGCGCCGCGGCTTGGCCGACCGCCGCGCCGCCAAGGCCGCCGCGGCCGCCTGAGTCGCGCTCAAGCGTCGTACACGTCCGATCGCCGGTTCTCCAGCGACGGGACCTGCGCCCGCACCTCGTCCAGACGCGCCAGATCGAGATCGACGACGCACACACCGATGCCGTCGTCGACCCGCGCCAGGACGGTGCCCCACGGGTCGACGATCATACTGTTCCCGAAGCACTCGCGCCCCGGCAGGTGTTCACCGATCTGGTCCGGGGCGAGCACGAAGCAGCCGGTCTCGATGGCCCGAGCGCGGAGCAGCACCTCCCAGTGCGCCGCGCCCGTGTACGTCGTGAACGCGGACGGCACGCACAGGACGTGGGCGCCGCGCAGCGCAAGTGAGCTGTAGAGGCCGGGGAAGCGCAGGTCGTAGCAGATCGAGAGGCCCAGCCGCACCGGGACCCCATCGGATGTGTCGATGTCGGCGGTGACGATCTCCTCCCCCGCCGCGACCTCCTCAGACTCCCGATACGCGACGCTCCCCGAGGTGGCGTCGAAGAGATGGATCTTGCGGTAGACCGCACGGAGCGCACCGGCAGGATCGAACAGCGCCGACGTGTTGCACACCCGGTCGGCGGTCGGCGCGGGCTCGTAGACAGAGCCGGCGAGCAGCCAGACGCCGCACCGGGCGGCGAGGTCGGCGAGCGCGCTGTTGGACGGCCCGTCCGGAGCCTCGGCGGTCGCCACCATGCCCTCGCGCCGACCCTTGAAGGCCCACGTCTCGGGCAGGGCGACGAGGCGCGCTCCCCGGTCCGCGGCCGCTTCGACCAGCTCGAGTGCGGTGCGGACGTTGGCGGCCACGTCCGCGCGCGTGTTCATCTGCACGCACGCGACGCGGAGCACGCACGCGCCCGGCACGGTATCGCGTTCCGCCTCGTCTGGGCTCACGCGCCGCCCCTCGGCCCGCAAGCCATGAGCGACAGCAGTTCGTACCCGACGGCCGCCGCGAACGTCGCCGTGAGGTTGCTGCTGTCGAGCTCGGGCACGACCTCGACGACATCGGCGCCGGCGAGGTCGAGGCCGCGGCAGGCCCTGATCAGCGTGAGCGCCTGCATCGAACTGGGTCCTCCGGCCTCGGGGGTACCCACCGCCGGAGCGAACGCGGGGTCGACGAAATCGACATCGACGGTCACGAACGCCTTGGCGCCGGCGGCCGCTTCGACCGTCGCCGCCACCATGCCGGTGCCGAGCTGGGCGAGATCCTCCCACGGCACCACCGTGAAGCCGAGCTCGCGCGCCTGATCGTACTCGTCCGGGGAGTCGAGCCCGCCGCGCATACCGAAGAGGGCGGAGCGGCTGGGATCGACGACGCCCTCTTCAACGGCGCGGCGGACCACGGTGCTGTGGATGTGCCGCTGACCGGCGCTTTCCTCGAGGCAGTCCGTGTGCGCACCGAAATGCAGCAGCGTGACGGGACCGTACTTCTTCGCCACAGCGCGCAGCTCGGCCAGCGTGACGGTGTGGTCGCCGCCGATGCCCAGCGGGACTGCCCCGGCTGCGAGCACGAGGTCCACAGCTTCCTGCATGGCGGTGAGGCTGCGGTCGGTGAAGCCGGCGACGAGGTGCGCGTCGCCGGCGTCGACGACCGAAAGCCGCTCGAAGACGGCGACGCGCTGCGCCGGGTTGTAGGCAGGGCGGATCGTGAGCGAGGCCTCGCGTACGGCTCGGGGCCCGAAGCGGGCGCCCGAGCGCACGGCGAGGCCGGTGTCGAACGCCAGTCCGAGTACGACGACGTCGACGCCGTCGTACTGCGTGACGTGCGGGAGCCGCAAGAACGTGTTGACGCCTGCGATCCGCGGAGACCTCTCCCCGCCTTCAGGGCCGTATCCCTTCATGGGCGCCTCCTAGCGAGACCGTCGGGTACTGGCGCAAGTGTACCGCCTAATCCTTCTGCATCCTCTGCCGATATCACTCTGTGCGCGGGCGCCCGCACTCCTGCGAGCCTGTGCGTGCGGCGCCGACCGAGGGAGAGCAATGCCCGGCGAGAAGACCCACGTTCTGGTCATCGACGACGACGCCGACCTGACGGCGTCCGTCGCCGCCATTCTCATCGCGCACGGCTACGACGTGACCGCGGCGAACAGCGGCGAGCAGGGACTCGAGCTCGCCTTCACCCGGCACCCGCACCTCGTCCTCCTCGACGTCGCCATGCCCGGCATGGACGGCCACGAGGTCTGTCGTGAGCTCCAGTTCGGCTACACCAAGGACATCCCCGTGGTCTTCCTCACCGGGAAGACGGACCTGGCCGACATGATGGAGGCCAATCGCTCAGGGGCGTCGGCCTACATCACGAAGCCCTTCCGCTCTGAGAACCTGTTGCGCACGATCTCCGAAGTCCTGCGCGACGCCAGCGTGTACCACGATGACGTCACGGGACTGCCGACACTCGCGAACGTACAGCTCGACGTCCAAAGGATGCTCTTCGACCACGGTCAGCTCGGCGTCATCTACGTGAGTCTGGGAGGAATGCACGCGCTGGAGCAACTGCAGGGCTTCGAGGTCGTGGACGAAGTGTACCGCGCCATCGGACAGGGGCTGCAGCAGGCGCGGGGGGGCCTCATCCGCGGCGGGGACTTCGTCTCCATCTCGAGCCTCGGCGACGCCTTCCTCGTCGTCCTGTCGCCGGGACGCGAGCACGGGTCCGTCTCCGAGGACGACCTGCTGACGATCAAACGGCGTCTCGAGAGGGAACTGCTGAGGCGCCTCGAGAACGAGCTGGAGGCCCGGTTCCTGGCCAGCGTCGACCTCTTCGTCGGATCCTCCCGCCTCACGCAGTCCCCGAAGGTGCGGTTCAAGCGCGCGCTGCTCGACACCATCGAGCGCGCGACCCGGTCCATCGAACTGGAGCGCGACGAGATCCGCGCGCGGCTCGGCGACGAGTTGGAGCAGGTCCTCGCGTTGCAGCATCTGACCTGCGTCATCCAGCCGATCGTCGACCTGCAGACCTACGAGGCGATCGGCTACGAACTGCTCTCCCGCGGCCCGGCCGAGAGCGAGCTTCACCTTCCCGATGCGCTCTTCGAGGTGGCGCGCAGTCAGGGCCGCGTCACCGAACTCGACAGGCTCTGCCGCATGACCGCCTCGCGCGCCGGCGCGACACTCCCGCCGGACTCCCTGCGCTTCGTGAACACGGAGCCGGTCACGATGCTCCTTCACGCGCATAGTGACGCCTTCGTGCGGGATTTCGTGGAGGCGACGCCCGAGCCTTTGCGTGGTCGGACGGTGATCGAGATCACCGAGAACAGCATGATCGACGACTTCGACCGCATGAGGGAGATAGTGGAGCAACTCCGCGCCGAGGGCTTTCGTGTCGCCGTCGACGATGCCGGGGCAGGCTACTCCGGGCTGCAGACGATGGTCGAGATCGAGCCCGATTTCATCAAGCTCGACATGTCGCTCATCCGCGGCCTGGAGAGCTCGCTGGTCAAGCAGAAGCTCGTGCGCACGCTTCACGACTTCTGCAGCGACGCCGGCATCGGGCTGATCGCCGAGGGCGTCGAGGCGCGGCCGCAGCTCGATGCCCTGCGCAGGCTCGGCGTATCGCTCGGGCAGGGCTTCCTCTTCGGCCGCCCCTGCGCTCCCGAGCCGCTCTGCGCCGCGTACCCACCACTGGAAGCCGCCACGGCGCTGTGATACCATGCCGCGCACGATGACGACCCACGACGCCAATCGCAGCGGCAGCACCTCCTGCGCCAATCGGCGTCGCTGGGCTTGGCGCGCCTAGCGCGCCTATCCCGACACCCGCGCGGGCCCTGCCCGCACCCT
>DASRZL010000014.1:0-6334 GCA_035686425.1 Thermoleophilia bacterium | reverse complement strand
ACGGTGGTCGGCGCCGTCATTGTCCTGGTCTTGCTCACCGTCTTCGTCTGGATCCCCTCCCAGCGCAAGACGTACTCCATCGACGACGTGCGCATCCAGGCGACGGTGCTCCCGGATGGGGCGCTGACCGCCACCGAGCGCTTCACCTACACGTTCCAGGGCGACTACACGCGCGTCTACCGTGACGTCCCGGTCACGCCGTCCACAGCGGTGACCGTTGTCGGCGTCACCGGCCCAGACGGCCCGCTCCGCCGCCTGCCGACCGGCTGGACGCCGGCGTCTGGCCCTCCCGCCGCCGTGAGCCCTCGTGACGACCGCGAGCCATCGCCGTGGTCGTCGATACCGCCGTCGCAGCGGCCGTTCGGCTTCTACCGGGTGACCCGCTACTATGGCCCGCCGGACGGCCCCATGGTGCGCATCGAGGCGTTTGCCGACCTCCGCGACCGCTCGGCCACCTTCGCGTTCGAGTGGCGTGCCGACGGCGCCGCCGAGCGCTTCGCTGATACTGGCGAGCTCTCGTGGCAGCTCATCGGCCGCGGCTGGGACGTACCCATGACGACGGTATGGGCGGAGGTCTCGTTGCCCGCCGGCGCCAACGGGCGCGAGGTGCGCGCCTGGGGGCACGGCCCGCTGAACGGAGTCGTGAGGCTGCGCGAGGACGGTGCTGCGACGTTCTCCGTGGAGCGCCTGCCGCCGAACACCTTCGTCGAGGCGCACCTGCTCTTCCCCGCTCGGCTGCTTGAGGACGCGGCGACGACGAAGAGCAGCGTCCTGACGAGCCGGCTGGCCGAGGAGGCCGGCCTTGCCCGTCGGGCGAACCAGCGCCGAGCGCTCGCGCGCGCCGAGATCGCGGCAGAGCGACGCAGCGACCGAGTCGCCTGGGCGGTGAGCGGCGGTGCTCTGGCGGCGGCGCTCCTGGTCTGGTGGCTGCTGTTCTTCAGCGGGGGGCGTGAACACCGGCCGCAGTTTCGCGCCAAGTACCTTCGCGAGGTGCCGGAGGGAGTGCCGCCGGCGCTGGTGGGCGCGCTGTGGCGCATGGGCAGGGTGACCGACGCCGATATCGCGGCCACGCTGCTGGATCTGGCCGTCAGGGGTGTGCTGCGGATCGAGCCCGGGGGCGAGCTGGAACAGGCCGGTGCCTCGCCGGTCCAGCCACGGCGGGCCGCCACGGCGCCGGCGTTCGTGCTGACGCTGCAGCGGGACAGGCTCGGAGAAGTCGACGAGCTCGCGCTACCGCTGGTGACGTTCTTCTTCGACCGGGTGGCGGCGGGCGACCGGCTCACGATGCAGCAGCTGCGAGACTGGGCGGAGCGCCACCCGGAGTACTTCAGAGCGAACATCGAGGGATGGCGGTCCGCAGTGACGGAGCGTGCCCGCGAGCTGGGCTTCGTGGAGAAGGGCGGCGGTCGCCGGGCGGCGCTCGCCGCGCTCGCGTGCTTCATTGCCGCCGCCCTCATCGTGATCGTGCTCGGGATCACCCGGGAGTGGTGGCTGCTCGTGCCGGTCGTGATCTGTCTCGGATTCGCCATCGCCAGTCCGGTCATGAGGCGGCGCTCGCCCGAGGCCGCCGAGCTGTACGCGCGGTACAGGGCTCTGTACCGGTATCTGCGTGACTTCGGCCGCCTGCAGGAGAAGCCCCCGGCCGCCGCGATCCTCTGGGAGCAGTACCTGGTGATGGCGGTCGTGTTCGGCATCGCCGCCAAGGTCATCGCGCAGATGCAGGTGCACGTGCCGTACGTGCTCGAAGATACAGGCTTCCAGAGCGTCTTCGGGTTCGCGTCGCCGGAAGACATGGCGACCTTCGGCGACGTCTCTCAGGCGGTGTCGTCGATCACGGACGGGGTCAGCGCCGCCGTCGTCGCCGCGAGCCCGCCGACGGTCAGCAGTGGCGAGGGCGGCGGCGCTTCCGACGGCGGATTCTCGGACAGTGGCTTCTCCGGAGGCGGTGGCGGTGGCGGGGGTGGGGGCGGCGGCGGAGCCGACTGACGTGAGCGTCACGGGTGACATATCGGCGTGCCGGCTCCCTGTTGTCGCGTGCCACCTGCCGGCGCATGTCGCGGGATCTGCAACCATTCTGCAACCCAGCGCTTCGGTTCTGGCGGCGCCGTCGTCGGTCCTGTTCTCTGTGTGCCGTGCCTTGGCGAGCAACGGAACCAAGGTAGAGTATCGTGGTGCGCAGAGTCGAAGAGCAGTGGTGGACCATCGGCCGAACGAGCACGGACCACCCGTTTCCACGCTGCCGTGATCGTTCGGGAGAGAGGTCGTGATGGGTAGAGATGACGCGGTCGTTCTCACGCGGGGCCTGACCAAGTCCTACAATGGCTTCGACGCCGTTCGGTCGCTGGATCTCGTCGTTCCGCGACACTCGATCTTCGGCTTCCTAGGTCCTAACGGCGCGGGCAAGACGACGACGATGAAGCTGTTGCTGGGCCTGATCCGTCCGAGCGCCGGGTCCGGTTCGGTGTTCGGCCTCGACATCGTCAAGGACAGCCCCGGCGTCCGCTCGCGGATAGGCTACCTCCCGCAGGACCCGCGCTTCTACGAGCACATGACAGCGCGGCAGACCCTTCACTTCGCGGTGAAGTTCTTCTTCACGGGGCCCAAGGCGGCCCTCGAGCAGCGCGTCGAGGACGTGCTCGGGCTGGTGGGGCTTGCCGACAAGGCGGATCGGCCCATCAAGAGCTTCTCGGGAGGAGAGCGGCAGAGGCTGGGCATCGCCCAGGCGCACATCCACGAGCCGGAACTGCTCATACTGGATGAGCCCGCGGCGGCGCTCGATCCCCTTGGACGACGCGATGTGCTCGCGATCCTGGACGGCTTCAGGGCGACGACGACGGTCTTCTATTCGACGCACATCCTCGATGACGTCCAGCGAGTGAGTGACACGGTCTGCATCCTCAACAAGGGCGTTGTCGCTGCGCAGGGTCCGATCGGGCAACTGCTCAGCGGCGGGACGGGTATCGCCTTCGCGGTCGACGTACAGGGTGACGTGGACCGAGCGAAGGCTGCTCTGCTCGGGCAGAGATGGGTCGAGGACGTCGTGGTCTCACGCGGTCCCGAAGCGGCGACTCTGCGTGTGACGGTGACGGACGCGGAGACCGCCGAGGCTCAGTTGCAGCGCGTACTTCTCGCGGACGACGGGCTCGTGATCAGGCACTTCACACGGGAAACGGCGGACCTCGAAGCCGTCTTTGTCAGACTGGTCGAGGGGGGCGGCGATGATCAGTAGCTCCGGTACCTCGGGGCTCGAGCGGGTGTCCGCAGGCGGCTGGCGCAGTGGCCTGTCGAATCTGATGGGCGCGGCGTTCGGCTCGTGGTGGCGCACGCGCATGTGGATCATTCAGTCCCTGTTGTGGACCGCCGTCATCAACGGCTCCCTCGCCGCCTTCATCTGGGGTGACGCTCCGGACGACGTGACGGTGTTCACGCTCTTCGGGATCATGACCATGTTCGCGGCCATCGCGGTCGCCATCCTGATGCAGGAGGCCATCGTCGGCGAGAAGAGGAGCGGGACGGCTGCGTGGGTGCTGTCGAAGCCGGTGTCGCGCCCGGCGTTCGTACTCTCGAAGCTGGTGCCGAACGCGGTCGGGATCGTCGTCACCATGCTTGCGATCCCATCGATCGTGTTCCTGGTGCAGCTCGCGGCGGCCGGCATCGACTTCTCCGCGGACCGGTTCGCGCTTGGCGCGTCGGTGGCCGCGCTCAACCTGCTCTTCTACCTCACGCTGACGCTGATGCTGGGCACGGTGTTCGACACAAGCGCGCCGGTGATCGCCATCCCGCTGGCCTTCGCTTTTGGCCAGCAACTCCTTGCCGGCGTCCCGGGGCTTGCCTCGCTCCTGCCGTGGTCTCTGGTGGTTCCCATCGAAGGATCCGACGTCAGCGTCGTCGGGGCCATCGCGGCCGGGCAGCCGCTGCCGGCGCCGGGCGCACTCGTGTTCACCGGGCTCGCGTGCGTGGTCTTCACTGCCGTCGCGTTCTGGAAGTTCGCGCGCACAGAGCTCTGAGAAGCCAGGGTCGACGTTGACTGTCCCAGCCTGTCGGGACCTGCACGCGCGCTCCGACCCGGACTTGCAGACCACGACAGGCTTCGTTGGGACGCCTCAGGACATCGGACCGCGGCGCGAGCCGGCCTTCGGCCTGTCTGAGCTTCTACGCTTCTTCGCACACCGCGTCGGACGTCGGCTCGACGGCCAGGTGGGGCAGGTGCGCGTCGACCGGTGAGGGCAGCCACCAGTTGGCGGGGCCGAAGAGGTGCATCATGGCCGGCACCAGCACCGTGCGCAGGACGAGGGCGTCGATCGCCACCGCCGCCGCCAGCCCGATGCCGAACTCGGCGATCACGCGCTGTCCGCCGAAGACGAAGGCGATGAAGACGCTGATCATGATCAGCGCCGCTGCGGTGATGACGCGCCCGGTGGTGGTCTGGCCGATACGGATCGCGCGGGCGTTGTCGTGGCAGTGGACCCACTCCTCGTGCATGCGGCTGACCAGGAACACCTGGTAGTCCATGGAGAGCCCGAAGAGGATCGCCAGCATGATCACCGGCAGGAAGGCCTCGACAGGGCCGGCCTTGCCGAGGCCGAGCAGCCCGGTCCCCCAGCCCCACTGGAAGACGGCGACGACGACCCCGAACGAGGCGGCAGCGGCGAGGATGTTCATGACCGCAGCCGTGGCTGGTATGAGCAGGCTGCGGAAGGCGATGAAGAGCAGGACGCCGCCCAGAGCGACGATCACGCCGATGAACAGCGGCAGCTTGTCCTGGATCACGGCGGCGAAGTCGTCGAAGATCGCCGTCAAGCCGCCGACGTAGACCTTGAGCGTGGTCCCCTGGGTCGCCTGCGGGATCACCGTGGAGCGCAGGTTCTCGATCAGGTCGCTCGTGGCCTTGTCCTGCGGCGCGGTCTTGGGGATGACCTGGATCAGCGCCAGCTCGGCTCCGGGAGCCGACGGCATGGGGGCCACGGCGGCGACGCCGGGGACGCTGCCCAGCGTCTCGATCAGCTGCGCCAAGGCGGCCTGATCGGCGGCGCTGCCGATCTCGGCGACGAGCAGCAGCGGACCGTTGGAGCCCGGGCCGAAGGCGCCGGCGAGCAGGTCGTAGGCCTTGCGCGTCGTCGAGCCCGCGGGGTCGTTGCCCTCGTCGGACGAGCCCAGGCGCAACGAGATGATCGGGCTGGCGAGGACGAGGATCAGGAGCAGGGCGCTGGTCGCGAGAATCACCGGGTGGCGGCCGACGAAGCCGGCCCAGCGCGACCAGAGGCTCGTCTCGTGGCCATCGCTCGATTCGCCGGCGGCAAGCCGCCGGCGTTCCTTCTTGCTCAGTACGCGCACGCCCATGTAGCCGAACATCGCCGGCAGCAGGGTGATTGCAGCCGCCATGGTGAAGGCCACCATGAGCACCGATGCATACGCCATGCCGTTGAGGAAGCCCATGTTGAGCACCAGCAGGCCGAGGAGCGCGATGCTGACCGTGCCGCCGGCGAAGAGCACGGCGCGTCCGGAGGTGTTGAGGGAGCGCACCGCGGAATCCTCAGGCGACGCGCCCGCCTTGAGGCCGTCGCGATGCCTGGTGACGATGAACAGCGCGTAGTCGATGCCGACGCCGAGCCCGATCAGGGCGGCCAGGATCGGGGCCATCGACGGAATGCTGATCGCGTGCGAGATCAGGGCGATTGCGAGGGTGCCGCTGGTGAGTGCGGTGATGGCGGTCACCAGCGGGAGCGCCATGCCGAGCAGAGACCCGAAGGCGATGAGGATGATGATCGCGGCCGCGATGAGGCCGAAGATCTCGCTGTTCGCTGGCGGGGTCCGGTTGACCTCCGCGATCGCATTGCCGCCGAGCTCGACCTCGAGCCCGGGTGTCCGGGCCTCCTGTGCAAGGCTCATGACGTGCTTGATGTCTTCGGGCGGCAGTTCCTGGGCGAGCTTCGTGAAGTCAACCGTAGCGAAGGCGGTCTTGCCGTCGCGGCTGATCTGGGCTGCGCCTCTGGGCCCGTACGGGCTCTGTACCGCGGCCACCGACTGGGCCGCGGCGACCTTGCCCAGCATCTTCTCGATGCGGGCCTTGGTCGCCGAGTCGTTGACGGTCCCGTCGGCGGTGTGGAAGACGATGGTCGCCGTATCGCCGGCCTGCTTGGGGAGTGCCGTTGACACGAGTTCGAGCGCCTTGCTCGATTCGGTGTTCGCCAGCGTGAACGAGGTCGAGTAGGCGTCGCCCACCGAGCGTTCGACGGCCACCAGTGTGACCAGGACCGCGACCCAGGCGAGGACGACGACTGTGCGGTGATGGAAGCACCAGCGAGCGAGAGCAGCCAAGAGGGGGCTCCTGTCC
>DASRZL010000013.1:0-13947 GCA_035686425.1 Thermoleophilia bacterium | reverse complement strand
CACGCGAGCACTACGAGAGCGACCTGCTCGCGCCGCTACTGGGTCTGTTGAAGGACGGTGCGTTCAAGCAGGCGGTCAACGACCTTGGGGGCTACATGACGCGCGAGACCGGCGCCGTCACGACCCTGGAGTAGCCGGTCTTCGACGACAAGCGGCCCCCCACTTCGTGCCTCGGCGCCTGCCTCGCTCGCGGAGACGATGCAGGCGTGCGTCCAGTGGTCAAGGCGTCTGCTCCGGCCGTTCGTGTCGAGGGATGGGATGGAGGGCCGCCGCCTTGAAGGCGGCGGCCACCGGCGAGCCGATGCCCAGGCCGAGCTCCTCGAACGCCGCCTTCGTCACCAGCGCGGCGATCTCGAGGCCGTCGGCCGCTACGCTTACGCGGAGCAGACGGCCGTCCGGCCTCACCGCCGTCACCACGCCTTGCAGGACATTGCGCAGGCTCATGTTGTGCGCGGGCGCCGTCGTGAGCAGCACCACGTCCTCGGGCGGGATGCAGGCGACAGCGTGTCCCAGCGGCGCCTCTCCACACGCCAGCTCCTGGCCATCGCGAAGGATGAAGCGCAGGTCGCCGCCCTGTCCGACGACGACGGTCCCCTCGAGGTAGCTGTCGAGGCCGAGAAAGGCCGCGAGCGACTCGGTCGCCGGCCGCGAGAACACCTCCATCGCGGGCCCGGTCTGCACGACCTCCCCCTGCTCGATGAAGGTGACGCTGTCGCCGACGGCAAGCGCCTCGTCGCGGTCGTGGGTCACCCAAACGGCGGCGATACCGCGACTGTCGAGGATCTGCAGAAGGTCGTCCACGAGACTGCGCCGCGTCGGCGGATCGAGCGCGGCGATCGGTTCGTCCAGGAACAGGATCGCGGGGTCGCAGGCCAGCGCACGCGCGATGCTCACTCTCTGGGCCTCGCCTCCCGAGAGCCTTCCTGGCTTGCGGGGGGCCAGATGGGAGACGTCCAGCATCTCCAGCGCCTCCGTGGCCGCGGCACGCGCTTCGCTTTTCCGCACGCCGCGGTACCGTAGCCCGCTGGCCACGTTGTCGAGCACTGACGTACTCAGGAGGTACGGCTTCTGCGAGACGGCCGCCGTGTGGCGCCGCAGGGCAAGGCGGGCGGCGGAGCCCCGGACCGGGCGCCCCTCGAACTCGAGCGTCCCGTCGGCCCGTTCCAGCCCGTTCAGCGCCTTCAACAAGGTGCTCTTGCCGGCGCCGTTGGGACCGAGAAGTACGTGTACGCGTCCGCTTCGCACCTCGAAGCGCTCGACATGGACGAGGGTGCGCCCGTCGCGGACCACGCTCAGATCGCGCGCCACCATGACGGGCGTGGCGGGCGCGCTCATACGGACTGTCGCCCCTTCTGCTGGATCATCGTCAACGCCAGGTTGGTGCCGAAGGCCAGCGCCATGAGGATGATGGCCAGCGCGATGGCGATGGCGAAGCGGCCGATCCGCGTCTCCTGCACGATGGCTCCGGTGAGCACCTGCGTCTGCCCCTTGATGTTGCCGCCCACCATGATCACCGCGCCGACTTCGCTGATCACCGCGCCGAACGCGGCCATCACTGCGGCCAGCAGGGCGATGCGGATCTCGCGGAGCTGGGCCAGGAACGTCTGGAAGCGGCCGGCGCCCAGGGCGGCGATCTGCTGTCGCAACCCCAGGTCGAGCTGCTGCAGCGCCGCCAGCGAGAGGCCGGCGACGATGGGGAAGGCGATGATCACCTGGGCGATGACCATCGCCCAGGTACTGTAGAGCAGCCGGAACTGACCGAGCGGCCCGTTCCGGGTGAGAAACATCGCCACGAGCAGGCCGACGACGACGGGCGGAGCGGCCATCCCCGTGTTGATGGTGGTGACCACCAGACGTCGCCCTCTGAAGTGGCGCAGCGCGATCAGGCTGCCGACGGGGACGCCGATGAGCACCGCGATGAGCAGCGCAAGCCCCGAGACCCACAGCGAGCGCAGCGTGATCTGCAGTACGTCGGCGTCTCCGCCAAAGATGAGGCGCATAGCCTCATTTATGCCATCCCAGATGACCTGCATGATGCCGGCGAGACTACGTCACGCCGCCCTCGCCCTCAATACTCGCCGAGACTGTTCGCGTTCGGATAGAACAGGGGCTGCCCGTACTCAGCCTCGCCGTACCTTGCGAGCTCCCCCTGGCCCGCCTTGCTCACGAGCAGCTGCGCCATCTGCTCGCTGGAGGCCGCGTTCACCGTGGGGAACTCGTTCTGGTTCACGATGATGACGTCGTAGACGTTCTTCAGGTCTTCCGACTCTTGGGAGAGTACGGCCAGGTCGAGCGTCTCCTGCTGGCTGAGGAACGTGCCGAGGTCGGTGAGCGTGTACCCTTGCTTCTCGCTGGCGATGCGCAGCGACTCGCCCATGCCTTGACCGGTGCTGAGATACCAGTCGCCCTCCGGCGTGATGCCGGCCGACCCCCAGATCTTGAGCTCCTTCTTGTTGGTCCCGGACTCATCGCCACGAGACACGAAGGTGCTCCCGGAGTCCGCGATCGCCGTGAATGCGGCGGCGGCGTCCTCGACATCGGCCACACCGGCGGGATCGTCCTTTGGGCCGACGATGACGAAGTAGTTGTAGGCGAACGGCAGCCGTAGATTGCCGTTGCCGTCGGCCATGAACTGCGCCTCGTCGTCGGGCGAGTGCACCATCAGCACGTCGGCCTCGCCCTTGGCGCCCATGGCCATGGCCTCTCCGGAGCCCACGGCCACGACCTTCACGGTCACGTCAGGGAAGCTCTCCTTGTAGGCGGGCAGGATCACGTCTTCGAGGAGTCCCGAATCATTCAGACTCGTGGTCGTTGCGACGATGAGCTGGTCGGCCTGCACCTGGTACTGGGCCGACGCCGCCTCGTCTGAGGAAGAGCCGCAGGCAGCGACGAAGAGGACAGCGAGCGTGACGAGGCCTGTGACCAGCGCCGCTTTGGCCCAGCGCCGGGAACGGACAGTCGTGGACACGATGAGACCTCCTCCGAGGGTGCTGCCCGATCCGGGTCGGACTTGCGCGACGGCGCGACGTGAACCCTAAGGGAATCCTTAGGATCTGTCCAGGCGGACATGAGTGTCGCTCGGTCACGAGGGGACCAAGACCATGGGAGGGTGCCTGGGCAGGGCCGACGATCGGAGAGCCGGCGCGCCGCCTGACCGCCGCTCAGAGCGCCAGCCCGGTCGCCTCCCAGTCGCGGTAGAGACCGGCGTAGCGGCCTTCGGCGGCGACCAGCTCATCGTGTGTGCCGCGCTCGACGATGCGGCCGGCGTCGACGACCACGATCTCGGCGGCGTAGCGCACGGTGCTCAGCCGATGGGCGACGATGATGCTGGTGCGCCCGCTGAAGAGCACCTCCATCGCGCGCTCGATGCGGCGTTCGCTCTCGGCGTCGACGCTGCTCGTGGCCTCGTCGAGGATCAGGATCCTGGGGTCGGCCAGCAGCGCCCGCGCGAAGCTGATCAACTGCCGTTGCCCGGTGCTCAGCGCCGACCCGCCCTCTTGCACTTCGGTGGCGTAACCGTCGGGCAGTCCCTCCACGAAATCGTGCACACCGACGATGCGGGCGACGCGCTTGACCTCATCGTCGCCGGCAGACGGGCGCGCGAAGCGGATGTTGTCGAGCACGCTGCCGCTGAACAGAAACGCCTCCTGCGGCACGACGGCCAACTGCTCGCGCAGCGAGTGCTGCGTCACCTTGCGCAGGTCGTGGCCGTCGATCAGCACAGCGCCCGCATCCGGGTCATAGAAGCGGGCGAGCAGCTTGATGACCGTCGACTTGCCGGCGCCGGTGGCGCCGACGAGCGCGACGGTCTTCCCCGCCGGGATCGTCAGCTCGATGTCGCGCAGCACCGGCTTGTCCGCGTCGTAGCCGAAGGTCACGTCCTTGAGCTCGACCGAACCGTGGACGTCCGGCAGGTCGACGGCGTCGGGCGCGTCGAGCATGTCGGGGTCGGTGTCGAGGACCTTGTAGATCTTCTGCACCGCGGCCATCGACGCCTGGAAGGTGTTGTAGAGCTGGCTGAGCTGCTGCAGCGGGTCGAAGAAGCTGTTCAGGTACCCGATGAAGCCGACGAGCACGCCGACCTCGATGGCGTTGCCGGCGACCAGCGCGCCGCCGTACCAGATGACGATGACCACGGCGCATGCGGAGATCAGCTCGACGAACGGGAAGTAGACGCCGCTCTGCACGACCGTGCGCATGTTGGCGTCGCGGTAGGCGGCGTTGGCGACCGCGAGCCGGTCGTAGTCGCTCTGCTCGCGGCGGAACGCCTTGAGCACCTTGACCCCCGAGATCGACTCCTGGAGGTGGGCGCTCACGTCACCGATCTTGTTGCGCACCTGGGCGTAGGCGACCGCGGAGCGCGAGCGGAACATGAGCGTGGCGACAAGCAGAAACGGCATCACGCAGAAGATGGCGAGAGCGAGGCGCCAGTCGAGGATGAAGAGGAAGACGATGGACCCGATGAACATCAGCGAGTTGGTGACCAGTGACGTGACGCCGTCGGTGACGAGCTGGTCGAGCGCGTCGATGTCGTTGGTGAGGCGGCTCACGATCCAGCCGGTCTTCTGGCGGCTGAAGAAGTCGAGGCTGAGCTTCTGCAGATGGGCGAAGAGCTGGCGCCGCAGATCGAAGATGATGTGCGACCCCACCCAGCTCGTGAGGTACGTCTGCAGGTAGCTCGCGCCGAGGTTGACGAGGCTGACGGCGACGAACGCGACGATGACCCAAGTCAGGACGTCGAGGTCCTTGGCGATGATGCCGCTGTCGATCGCGACCTTGAGCAGGTATGGAACGGCGAGGCCGGAGAGCGTGACCGCGACCATGGCGACGATGCTGAACGCGGCGCGGCGGCGGTAGGGATAGGCGAGGCGAGCGAGGCGCGAGAGCTTCAGTTCGCTCGCCAGGTGCAGGAAGGCGCGCCAGCCCTTGAGCTCCTCGAGGCTGGCGCCGGTGCCGTGCGGGCCGCTGTGGCGGGACGCGGTCGCCATCAGGCGGTGCTCCCAGAGCCGGCCGGCCCGGCTGCGCCGCCGGCCGCCCGGCTGCCGCCGGCCACCGCGTCCTCGGCGGCGGCGTCATCCAGTTCGCAGCCCTCGCGCTCGGCGTCGCCGAACATGTGCGCGTAGAGGCCGCCGGCCGCCATGAGGTCCTCGTGCGCGCCGCGCTCCTCGATCTGACCGTGGTCGAGCACCACGACCTCGTCGGCCAGCGAGATGGTGCTCGGCCGGTGGGCGATGATGAAGGTGGTGCGGCCACGCATCACTTCCTGGAGCGCGGCCCTGATCCTGAACTCAGTCTCGACGTCGACGCTGCTGGTGGCGTCGTCCAGGATCAGGATGCGCGGGTCCATGACGAGTGCCCGGGCGATCGCGATGCGCTGGCGCTGGCCGCCGCTGAGCGTGAAGCCGCGCTCGCCGACGACCGTCTCGTAGCCCTCGGGGAGGGCCTCGATGAAGTCGTCGGCCTGCGCCGTTCTCGCCGCCGCCCGTACCTCGTCGTCGGTCGCCTCGGGCCGGCCGAAGCGGATGTTCTCGGCGATCGAGGCGCTGAAGAGGAAGGGGTCCTGCGTGACGATGCCGATGTGGCTGCGCAGATCGGCCAGCTGCAGGTCGCGCACGTCCTGACCGTCGATGAGCACCCGGCCGCCGCCGGTGTCGTAGAAGCGCGGCACCAGGTTGGTGAGCGTGGTCTTGCCGCAGCCGGTGTGGCCGACGAGGGCGAGGGTGCGTCCGGCCGGGACCTCGAGGCTGACGCCCTGGAGCACCGGCCGGTCGACGTAGCTGAACCAGACGTCGTCGAAGGTGACGGCGCCGTCGGGGCCAGGAGCAACGCCAGCAGCGCCCGCCGCGCCGGCCAGGCCTGCGGCCCCGGCGCCCAGGCCCGCCGGCATCCCGAGCGGCCCGGCGAGCGACTTCGCGTCCGGCCGCTCCGTCATCTCGAGCGGCGAGTCCAGCACTTCGTAGACCCGCTCGCCGCTCGCGATCGCCCGCTGCGCGAGGCCCGTGAGCCAACCGATCACCTGGGCCGGGTACACGAGCATCATCAGATAGCTGTAGAAGGCGACCAGCGAGCCCAGGCTCAGACTGCCGTCGATGACCTGGCGGCCGCCATAGTACAGGAGGAAGGCGACGGCCAAGTTGGGGATGAAGGCGATCAACGGGATGTAGACAGCCCGGATGCGTGCCGCGGCGACGCTCGCCTCGAAGACCTTGTAGCTGCGGTCGCTGAACTTTACGAGCTCGTCGTCCTCGCGCGCGAAGATGCGCACGATGCGGCTACCGACCACGTTCTCCTCTGCCGCCGCGGTCACGTCGGCGATCTTCTGCTGCACGTCCTTGAGGATCGGCTTCAAGCGAAGGCTGAAGCGTACTGTCACCAGCAGCAGGAACGGCATGAAGGCCAGAGAGAGCAGCGCCAGCTGCCAGTCCATGACGAAGAGGATGACGGCGATGGCGACCATCATGACGATGTTGGTGGCGAAGAAGACGAGGCCGTAGCCGAGGAACATGCGCACGTTCTGGACGTCGCTCATCGCCCGGCTCATGAGCTGGCCCGTGGGCCAGCGGTCGAAGTAGCTGAACGACTGGCGCAGGACGTGACTCCACATGCGGTTGCGCAGGTCGTACTCGATCCCGAGGCTGGCCTTGCCGCTGGCGAGGCGGCGCAGGACGCCGACGACGAAGCGCACGAGAGCGACGCCGAGTAGAGCGAGGCCGTACGTGACGAGCAGGCCCGTCTCGCCGCCGAGCAGGGCGTTGTTGATGGTCAGCTGGATGATGCGCGGCACGAGCA
This sequence comes from Thermoleophilia bacterium, assembly GCA_035686425.1. Taxonomy (GTDB): domain Bacteria; phylum Actinomycetota; class Thermoleophilia; order UBA2241; family UBA2241; genus CAIXSE01. The sequence continues at coordinate 7,158 of DASRZL010000013.1, read as the reverse complement.
GGCCGAGGCCCATCTGGGCGAAGGCCAGAGCGAAGCCCGCGATCGTGAGCCACTTGTAGTCACGGAGCAGTTTGATGATGCGCCAGAACGTCTTCATCTGCGGATGAGCTTACCCCGAGGGTAACCGGGAGGCCCTGGCGGCGGCGTCGTCGGCCACCGGCAGATCGTCAGACCCCAACGCCCCGCACATCCCGCCGCAGCGGATGCGTCGCGTACGAGGTGGCGTTCGTCAGCGCGGTCACAGCGGCGGTCGGGCTCGGCAGCAGGATCGCCGCCTGCCTGCCGAGCCCGGGGAACACGCATCGTCGGATGGGGACGAGGGGCACGCTCACGACCGGCTTGCCGGTCCGCTCCGTGACGGCGGCGACGTGCGCCAGCAGGCTGAGTTCCCGGTCGTTCAGCTCCGGGAACGCGTCGACGGCCACGGCCCCCCGATCTTGACCGGCGCGTCCGCCTGAGGCGGCACGTCCCGCTTCGACCCCCGCGGTCAAGCCGGTCCTCCCGCTGTTCGGGCTCCCGATCAGCGCCAGCGTGATGATGCTGTCCACTCCGTCGCATGCGGCGACCAGCTCGATGATCCTCTCGGGAACGCCGTCCGAGACGGTCGCGACGAGATCGATTGGGTTGTTCCGGCTCCAGAACAGCGGCAGCAGCTCATCGACCGCTTCGATCACTTCCCGCGGCAGCTCCGCGAGCTCGAGCCCATGCTCCGCAAGCAGGTCAGCGGTCAGTACGCCCCAGCCGCCGCCGAGAGTGACGACGGCGACGCGTCCGCCGGCCGGCAGCGGCTGGTAGGCGAGTAGCGCGGCGGTATCGAGGACTTCGTCTGGGTCGGCGGCAAGGATGACTCCGGCTTGCCGGGCAGCGGCGCGAAAGACCTCGGCGGAGCCGGCCAGCGCGCCTGTGTGCGAGCTCGCTGCCTTGCTCCCGAGCGCGCTCAGGCCGCCGCGCACGACGATGATGGGCTTGCGCGGCGTCGTCGCACGCGCAAGATCGTAGAAGCGGCGGCCGTCTTCGAGGCCCTCGAGGTACATCGCGATGCCCCCCGTCCGCTCGTCGGCGGCCAGGTACGCCAGCAGGTCGTTGGCGTCGGTCGTCGACTGGTTGCCGCTGCTCACGTACTTCTCCACGCCGATGCCCCGGCGTTCGGCCGTCATCAGCAGCTGCGAACCGATGTTGCCCGACTGTGAGATGACGCTCAGTGGGCCTGGCTCGGGGCGCAGCGTGACGAATCCGACGGCGCTCAGATGCGCGCTGGTGCAGAGCACTCCCATGCAGTTCGGGCCGACGAGTGTGACGCCGCCTTCGTCGGCGGCCCGTGCCAGGCGGGTTTGCTGCGCCGCTCCCTCGTCACCGGCCTCGGCGAAACCCGCGGCGATGACGATGGCCGCACGCACGCCTCGGCGGCCGCACTCCTCGACGACCGACACAGCTGCAGCTCCGCCGAGCGCGACGATGGCGAGATCCGGCGGCCCCGGCAGCTCGTGGAGCGACGCATAGGTCCGCAGGCCCATGATCGTCCCGCCGCGCGGGTTGATGGGATAGACGGCGCCTTCGAATCCGCCGCCTACAAGGTTCGCGAGCACGGAGCCGCCCCATTTGGCGATGTCGTCGGAGGCGCCGACGACGGCGACGGAGGCCGGCGCGAACACGGCGTCCAGGTCGTGTCGACGTCCCGATGCGCCATCGCCGGGCGCGCCGCGCGCGAGTGCGGCGCCATCGCTGGGCGCGGCGAGGATCACAAGCGCGTCGGCTGCGACCAAGTGGGAGCCGGCGACCAGCAGCGGGTTCACGTCGATCTCGGCGATCTCGGGGTGATCCTCCGCCATCTGTGCCACCGCTTTGAGGACACCGAGGAGCTGATCGATGTCGACTCTGGGCAGGCCGCGCAGGCGACCGAGGAGAGGCTGCGCGCGCAGCCCGGCGACGAGCGCCCGTCCGTCCGCGTCGTCAAGTGGCGCCAGCGCGAAGGCCACGTCGGCGACGGCCTCGGTGAAGATGCCGCCGAGGCCGAAGGCGACGACGGGGCCGAACTGGGGATCGCGCCGCATGCCGACCAGCAACTCCCGCTGGTGCGGCACGAACTCTTCGACGAGCACGCCGTCTTCGGCACGTCCTGCGGCCCGGTCGATGATGCGGTGGTAGGCCGCGCGTGCTGAAGCCGCGTCCCTGACGTCCAGCTCCACCAGGCCGAGGTCGCTCTTGTGCTGGATGTCGGGCCCGAGGGCCTTGAGGACGGTGGGCCGGCCCAGCGCCTCGACGACGGACGCGGCTCGCTGCGCGTCGTGCACGACGGTCCCCGCCGGCGTCGGCACCCCGTACATCGCAAGGAGAAGCTTGGCCTCCCGTTCGTCGAGCGATGTTCGCCCGGCGCCGAGCGCTCTGCGGATCAGGTCACGACCGGTAGTGCCCATCCTGCTCCCCCGTCTGGCCGAATCCTATTCTCGATATCCCGTTCCGCCGGCGTCCCGACTCAGCGTGGCGCGCCGGCGACGGCGCGGTCCGCGGCGCGGCGCATGAGCAGCAGGATCTGGTCCACATGCGCCGCCGCCGCGGCGGCGGCGCCAACCGGATCGCGCTCACGAATGGTCTTCACGATGAGGGCGTGGGAGTCATAGACCATCGACTCGTCGTCGAGCAGGGACAGATCGACAGGGAGGAACAGATCGGCGCGCACGTCGTTCATAGCCTGCGCCAGGCGCGGGCTGTGCGCGGCGCGTGCGATGCTCCTGTGGATGTCCGCGTCGGCCTGGAAGAGCGAGGCTCGCTGGCGGTTCTCGTGCTCCCGCGCCAGGGCACGTTCGATGGCGGCGAGGTCGTCGTCGTCGCGCCGCTCCGCGGCGAGCGCGGCGAGGCGGCTCTCGATGGTGCGACGGAACTCGAACATGGCGTCGAGCTCGTCGCCGTGCTCCCGCATCCACTGGACCCACGCGCGCGAGAGCGACGCGGTGTCGCTCACGCGGGAGCCGCCGTGCGCGCCGCGGGTGGTGACGAGAAAGCCGGCGCGCTCGAGCGTCTTGAGCGCTACGCGCAGTGTGGCCCGCGAGATGCCCAGCTGCGCGGCGAGCTCCGTGGCCGGCGGCAGCTTGTCGCCCGGGCCCAGCTCGCCCCAGTAGATGAGCGAGCGCACGTAGCGCTCGGCGCTCTCGCTGGCGCTGTCGGGGGCGAGGGAGATGTCGTCGTCGCGAGTCATCATCAGGTGCAGTCTAGTCGTTTCGGGCTCACGCGAGGCGGCGAGACGCGGCCACTTGACGAGAATAGCTAAATGTTTACCATATAGTCAATTGAAGATGAGGACGGCGGGCGACGACGCTCCCGCCGGGGAGGACGGCGCGATGTCGACGGAGACGCTGCAGAAGCTCGAGGAGTGGTCGGCGCTCGTCCGCGACGCGGCCGCCGCCGGCAGAGGGTCGCTGAACGAGTGGGAGGCCAAGCAGCTGCTCGCCGCGTACGACGTGCCCGTCCCGCGCGGCGGCCTGGCGCGCAGCGAAGAGGATGCCGTCGGTCTTGCCGCCGGCTTTGGCGGCCCCGTCGCGCTCAAGGCGATCGGCGGTACCATCCATCACAAGACCGAGGCCGGGCTTGTTGCGCTCGGCCTGCGCACGTCCGGGGAAGTCGCGAACGCCTACAAGGGAATCAGGCAGCGCGCCGGCGACGACCTCGAGGCCGTCCTCGTCGAGGAGATGGTCGCGGGCAGCAGGGAGTTCCTCGTCGGCATGCAGCGCGACCCAGCCTTCGGTCCGGTCGTCCTGTTCGGCCTTGGCGGCGTCATGACCGAGGTGTTCCGCGACGTCGCGCTCGCGCCATCCCCCGGCACCGAGTGCGACGTCACGGAGCTCTTCGACCTGATCCGCTCGCGGGAGCTCCTCGGCGCCTTTCGCGGCCAGCCGGCCGTGGACCGTCAGCAGCTGGCCCAGATCGTGCTTGCCGTCGCGCGCATCGCCGAAGTCCATCCCGAGGTCCGCGAGATCGACGTCAACCCACTCATCATCGCCGGCGACCGTCCGGTCGCAGCCGACGCGCTGGTGATCCTCGGGGATCCTCCCCAGGAGGCTGCGCCGCCGAGCGACTTTCGCCCTGACCTGCGCGCCGTGTGCGCGCCGCGGTCGGTCGCCGTCGTCGGCGCGTCCGACAACCTCGACAAGTGGGGCGGGTCCGCCCTGCGCAACATCCTGGACGGCGGCTTCGAGGGTCCCATCTACCCCGTCAGCCCCAAGGGCGGGGAGTTCTTCGGCCTGCCCGTGTACGCCAGTGTGGAGGAGCTTCCGGAGGCTCCCGACATGGCGCTCCTCGCCCTCGGGGGCGCGCAGATCCCGGCGGTGCTCGAACAGTGCGGCCGCCGCAGCGTGCGCGTCGGCGTTGTGATCGCCGCGGGGTTCTCCGAGACCGGCGCGGAGGGCCGTCAGGTGGAGCAGGATCTCGCGGGGCAGGCCGCTGCGGCCGGCGTCACCGTGATCGGCCCCAACTGCATGGGGCTCGTCTCCAACGAGACGTGTCTGCACGCTACCGGCTTCATCACCCTGCACCCCCCGCAGGGCCCGCTCAGCTTCGTCTCGCAATCGGGCAACCTGGGCGTGCAGCTGGCCAAGGCCTCCGAACGCCGCGAGATCGGTCTCGACAAGTTCATCGGCGTCGGCAACGAGGCGCAGGTGAGCTTCATCGACGTGCTCGAGTACCTGCGCACCGACGACCGCACCGAGTGCGTGCTGCTGTACGTGGAAGGCATCGACGACGGGCGCCGCTTTCTCGACGTCGCTACGGCGACCACTGCGGTCAAGCCGGTGGTGGTGATCCGCGGCGGGCTCACCGAGGCCGGTGGCCGCGCCGCGGCGTCGCACACCGGCGCGATGGCCGGTTCCGCGGCAGTGTACGAGGCAGCCGCGCGTACGGCCGGCGTCATCACGTGCACGGCCATGGACGAAGCGCTCGACCTCGGCGTCGCGCTCTCGCACCTCCCATTGCCGCGGGGCCGCCGCGTCGCCGTGGTCACCAACGGTGGCGGCGCCGGCGTGCTGACGGCGGACGAGATGGCGCGTCGCGGTCTCAGCCTGCCGGAGCTTCCGGCGGACCTGATAGAGGAGCTCGATGAGGTGCTGCCGCCCTTCTGGAGCCGCCGCAACCCGCTCGACATGGTCGCGTCGGCCGGCGGCGATGTGGCCCGCAACGTCCTCGGTCCCGTCGCCCGCAGCGACGCCTTCGACGCCGTGGTCATGCTCTCGGCGCTCGGCGTCCCCAACACCGGCTCGCGGGATCGGGCGATCAGCGCAAGCGGCGAGTACGAAGGCTTCAGCCCTTGGGAGCAGGACCTGCTCACATTCTCCGCGGAGCTCACCGAGACCACCGGCAAGCCCATCATCCACGTCCCCGACCTCCCGATGCGCCAGGCGGTATTCGCCTGCGGCGGGCGCTACTCCCCGGTAGTGCTTCCGTCCCCTCGCGCGGTCGCGTTCGCACTCGACCGCATGGCCTGGTACGGCGACTACCGCCGGCGGCACGCCGCCGATCCCTCCGACGAACGCGACTGAAGGACGATCCATGCCTACGACACGAATCCCAGACCGGCCCGCCGCCGAGCGCGCGCTCGTGATCATGTCCGGCAACGAGGCGATCGCCCGCGGCGCGTGGGAGGCCGGCGTGCGTTTCGCATCCGCGTATCCCGGCACGCCGAGCACGGAGATCCTCGAGGCGCTGGTGCGCTACGAAGACGTGACCTGCGAGTGGGCGCCCAACGAGAAGGTGGCCGTCGAGGCGGCGACCGGCGCGTCGATCGCGGGCGCCCGCTCGCTGGCCTGCATGAAGCACGTCGGACTCAACGTCGGCGCCGACCCCTTCTTTTCCGCCTCGCATATCGGCGTCAACGGTGGTCTCGTGATCGTGTCTGCCGACGACCCGGCGATGCACAGCTCCCAGGACGAGCAGGACAACCGCCAGTACGCGAAGTTCGCGAAGATGCCGATGATCGAGCCGTCCGAGGCGGAGGAGGCGCGTGAGTTCGTGGCAGCCGCCTATGAGCTCAGCGAGCGATTCGACACGCCGGTCCTCTTCCGCATGACGACGCGCACCTCGCACTCGCAGGGCGTCGTCGGGCTCGGGGACCGGGACATGGAGCCCGAGCCGCTCACCGTCCTCGATCGCAACCCATCGAAGAACGTCATGATGCCGCACAACGCCCGGCCCCGGCACGCCTTCGTCGAGCAGCGCCTGCTCGACATCGGCGAGTGGGCGGAGACGACGCCGCTCAACCGGGTCGAGATGGGCGACACCCGTGTCGGCATCGTCGCCACCGGGGCCGCCTACGGCTATGCGCGCGAGGCGTTCCCCCGCGCGAGCATCCTCAAGCTCGGACTCACGTACCCGCTGCCGCGCAAGCTCATCGCCGACTTCCGCGGCCGAGTCGACAAGTTCTACGTCGTCGAGGAGCTGGACCCGTTTCTGGAGGAGCAGGTCCGACTCCAGGGCATCACGGTCGACGGCGGCAAGGACATCCTTCCGCTCCTCGGCGAGTTCAACCCGGGTTTGGTCGCGCGCACCCTCTCGGCGGCCGGCGTGCCGGGCGCGGACCCCGAGCTGCTGCAGACGCCCGCGCCGCTCGAGACCGGCCTGCCGGAGCGGCCGCCGACGCTGTGCCCCGGCTGCTCGCACCGCGGCGTCTTCGTCGCCCTGCGCAAGATGCGTGCCTACGTCGCGGGCGACATCGGCTGCTACAGCCTCGGGGCGCTGGCGCCCTTCGAGGCCATGCACTGCAGCACGTGCATGGGCGCCGGCATCAGCATGGCGCACGGCATGGCGCAGGTCATGGATGAGGCGGCCGACCGCAAGAACCGGCCGGTCGCGGTCATCGGCGACAGCACCTTCTTCCACTCCGGGATGACATCGTTGCTCGACGTCGCCTACAACCGCAGCCCCGTTCTCACCATCATCCTCGACAACCGCACCACGGCGATGACCGGCGGCCAGGAGAACCCCGGTATGGGAGCGGCCCTGGGCGGCGCGGAGACGTCGACGGTCGACATCCCCGCGCTGTGCCGGGCCCTCGGCATCGGCCGAGTCCGTGAGATCGACCCGTTGAACGTGGCGGAGACCGAGAAGGTCCTGCGAGAGGAGCTGGAGTCACGCGAGCCGTCGGTGGTGATCGCGACGTCACCCTGCGTGCTGGAG
>DASRZL010000012.1:0-2473 GCA_035686425.1 Thermoleophilia bacterium | reverse complement strand
TCGGTGATCGGCCGCTTGCCGGTGGTCACGCACTCGATGAAGTGGCTGGCCTCGGCGAACAGCGGCTCGACCGTGTCGAGCTTGGGGGCGACGATGTCGCCGGTGCGGTACGACAGGTGGAACTCGCCGAACGTCTCCGGGTCCTTGTAGTCCACGCCGTGGTCGAAGACCTTGACCTTCTCCACGCTCTCGGTGTCGTCGTAGAGCGCCATGCGCTGATCGCCGACGATGACCGTGCGGCGCAGCTTGACCGGCGAGAGCCAGGCGATGTCGATGTTGGCGATCACGCCCGAGGGGAAGCGCAGGTTGACGAAGGCGACGTCGGGGATGGTCGGCACGATGCAGCCCCGGCCGGTGACGTAGACGCTCTCCGCGGCCTCGCCGAGCCAGTAGTACAGGATCGAGAGGTCGTGCGTCGCCAGGTCCCAGACCACGCTCACGTCCTTCTGATGCAGGCCCAGGTTGACGCGCGACGAGGTGATGAAGTGGATGTCGCCGAGGTGGCCGCGGTGGATGAGGTCGCCGAGCTTGCGCACCGGCGGGCTGAACACGAACGTGTGACCCACCATGAGGGTGAGTCCGGTGCGGTGAGCGAGGAGCACGAGCTCCTCGGCGTCCGCGGTGGAGCTCGTCATCGGCTTCTCGACGAACACGTGTTTGCCGGCCTCGAGCGCCGTCTTGGCGAGCTCGAAGTGCGTGGAGATCGGCGTGGCGATGACCACCGCGTCCACGGCGGCGTCGGCGAGCACCTCGTCGTAGCTCTGCGTGGTGGCCTGCGACGGGTTGCGGCGGCGTACCTTGTCGAGCGCCTCGGCGCGCGGGTCGCAGACCCACTTCACCGAGACTCCCGGCACCTCCATGTAGTTGCGCAGGAGGTTGGGGCCCCAATACCCGTGCCCGATGATCGCTACAGTCGTCATGCTGCCCCCGCGGGTCGTGCTCACGCGGCTCCGTGGCCCAGCAGCGCCGCCGGCACCGTGCGCAGGCACAGCGAGGCGTCCACCAGGGTGTCGCGTGAACAGTCGTACAGAATGTCCTGGAACACCATGTCGTCGAAGCTGACGCGGCTCCGCCCGTCCACCTGCCACACGCCGGTGATGCCGGGCTTCACCTCCAGCCGACGACGGTGCCAGGGCTGGTAGGCGGCGACCTCGTAGGGCAGCGGGGGCCGTGGCCCCACGAGACTCATGTCGCCGATGAACACGTTCCAGAGCTGCGGCAGCTCGTCGAGCGAGTAGCGCCGCAGCTGGCGGCCGACGCTGGTGATGCGCGGGTCGTCGACGAGCTTGAAGACTTCCTCTTCTTCGCCTTCGACTGATTGGGTCTTGGTCTCGGCCTCGCCGTTGATGAGCGCGTGCATGTAGTCGCAGTGCGCCGACGTGTCGGCGCCGTTCTGCATGGTCCGGAACTTGTAGAACTTGAAGGGCCGGCCGTCGAGGCCGATGCGCTCCTGGGCGTAGAGCACCGGGCCGCGAGATGTGATCTTGACCGCCACGGCGATGACCAGCATCAGCGGGGAGAGCACCAGCATCGCGCCGGTCGAGACGACGATGTCGAAGGTGCGCTTGACCGGCGCTCGCCGATGCCCGCCCGGGCTGCGGTGCGTGCGCACCACCGGCGCCTCGAAGAGGTCGATGAGCAGGCGCCGGCCGGTCAGCGGGCGCAGGCGGTTCGAGACGACGTACACCGAGGCGCCGTGGCGCTGGCCGGCGGTGATGAGGTCGAGCGTCTGGGTGAGCGTGAGACTGCCGGCGTCGACGAAGAGTGCGCCGAAGGCCGGGCGGCCGGCATCCGTGCGCTTGCGCAGGTGCTCGGTGACGCTCGCGACCACGCGCTGCTCCCTGCCACCGTCGACGAGGGTCACGCGATTGAAGCCCTTGAGCATCGTGAGGCGTTCGCGCAGCGGCTCCGTACGGTAGGGCCAGCCGACGACCAGGGTGCGGCCCATGTCTTCCCTGAACCGGCGGCCCAGGACGCGCGAGAGCACGACGGTGCGCACGAGCGCCGCGAAGAGGAAGAAGAGGGTGAACGTGCCCACGACGGTGATGCGCGACTCGAACCCGATCGGCAGGTGCAGCAGGTACACGACCAAGGCGCTGATCGCGGCCGACCAGAGCATGGCCTTGGCCAGCGTGAGCAGGTGCAGAGCGCGCAGCGACAGCAACTCGCGTTGGTACAGACCCATGGCGTAGAAGACGATGAAGGTGATCGCCAGCGGCACCAGCATGGACCAGTTGGGAGCATAGGCTACTGCCCCATCGGCTTCGACGACCTCGCTTCGGACCATCAGGGCGAGCCCGTAGGCGATGAGTCCGAAGCACAGGTCGGTAAAGAGGAACCAGCGTGCCGGGTGGAGGGGCGCGGGCACGGCGGACGCGGCTTCGCGCCCGACCGCAACGAGGCGACGCTCGACGACGGCGGCGTCAAACGATTGTTCCTGCCCGCTCGGCACCCGCATCGCCGTCATGCTCGA
>DASRZL010000011.1:0-2644 GCA_035686425.1 Thermoleophilia bacterium | reverse complement strand
CAGCGCTCCGAGCGACCGGCGGAAATGGTGGCGCTGGAGCCAGTCGACGACGGGGAGGAACGTGGCGCCGAGGAGGACCGCGAAGAGGGCGGCGAGAACGAGGAGCTTCGTCGCCGCCATCACCGCGAAGAGCACCACGATGACGATGACGACAGCGATGATGATCCAACCCCACCGCCCCACGTCCTTCGCCCAGGACGGCGGCACGAAGGCGCTGGCCGTCGTGCCCTCGCCCCCAGCCTCCCCGGCCGGTCCCGCCTGCTCCGTGGCGCCTTCAGCGGTGTCTGCGGACTTCACTCGGCCTCCCCTCGTGGATGCTCTCGCAGAGCGTGTGCGCCGGCGCTGCCCCTCGACCGGCACATCCCTTGCCGCCAGCCTCGGGCCGCGGAATGTGCCATGGTAACCTGCCGGTCAGCAAAAAGCGATAGAGGCCGGGTGGGAGCGGCCGGAGCGGCCGGAGCGGCCGGCGCGCGCCCCGTCGGGTCGCCGGGAGGCCGACGTCACTCGCCGGGAGGCCGACGTCACTCGCCGGCGTATTCGGCGACGATCTCCGCCGGCGCCCGGTCCTCGCGCAGCAGCTCGCACATGCGCTTCATGGGCGCGTCGACGTGGTGGAAGAAAGCCTTGTAGCCGGGGCAGAGGTAGTTGAGCCCCGGCTCGCCGTCGGGCGTGGCGACGAAGCGGTCCTTGGGGCAGCCCCCGTGACAGGCGAAGCGCACGTCGCACTCCCGGCAATACCGCGGCAGCCGTTCGAGCTTGTCCAAGCCGAACCGCTCCTGCTCCGGCGAGCCGACGAGCTCCGCGAGGTGCCGGTCGCCGATGTTGCCGCGCAGGTACGCCGGATCTACGAAGTGGTCGCAGGCGTACACGTCGCCGTTCCACTCCATCGCGAGCGCGGTGCCGCAGGTTGGCGAGTGCACGCAGAGGCCGCTCGGCTCGCCGTACCAGTTGGCGAGCGCCACGTCGAAGTGCTGGACGTAGACCTCGCCGACGTCGCGGCGCACCCACTCCTCGAAGACGCCGATGAGGAAGTCGCCCCAGCCCGCCGGCGTCACCGACCGGTCGGTCACTTCGTCACCGTAGGGGACGCCGTCCTTGCAGGGGAGCTCGACGATGGGGATGAACTGCACGAACTCGCAGGCGCACTCATCGCGCAGAAAGCGGTAGACCTCGCGCGGATGCGCCTCGTTGGCCGCATTGACGGTGGTGAGCGCGTTCCACTGCACGCCGTACTCGCGCAGTGCGTTGAGACCGCGCACGACCTTGTCGAACGTCGGCTTGCCGCCCTTGTCGCGCCGGTAGGCGTCGTGCAGTTCGCGAGGCCCGTCGATGCTGATACCTACGAGAAACCCGTTCTCGGCGAAGAACCGGGACCAGGCGCCGTCCACCTTGGTGCCGTTGGTCTGGATCGTGTGCTGGACGGTCATGCCGGGCCGCGCGTACCGCTTCGCGAGTTCCACGGCTCGGCGGAAGAACTCGAGCCCCATCAGCATGGGCTCGCCGCCCTGCCAGGCGATGGTGACCTCCGGCGTCTGGTGTGCCTCGATCAGCTGGCGGATGTAGCGCTCGAGCGTGGCATCCGCCATGCGTGTCCGCTGGTCCGGGTAGAGGCGCTCCTTCTCGAGGAAGAAGCAGTAGGCGCAGTCGAGGTTGCAGGCCGCGCCGGTCGGCTTGGCGAGCAGGTGGAACGACGGCGGGGCCGAGACGTCGGGCGCGCCGCCCGGTGCGCCGCCCGGTGCGTCGTGTCTGTCAGGCGAGGTCGTCATGCGCGGCAATGGTACCTCGACAGAGAGACGGCGGAGACCGGCGCCTCGACCGAAGCCGGCTGAGTCTCACCGTCGGTGAGGCCGCGGGTCTGAATGCCCACGGCATCAGATCGGGTGCCATTCGCAGCGCCGACCGGCTCCATCAGCGGCACCGCGAGCGGCACCATCGGTGGGTCTGCGCGGCATCACCGACGGCATCAATGGCGGAGCCGGCCACCGTCGGAAGACCATGCCGCAGCCGGTTCGCGTGCGCTCTGAGCCGCCGGGACCGGCCAGCATGTGTCGCCGCCCGCCGCCCGCCGCCACGCAACGCTCGGCGTCAGGGGCGACGGGCGTGCCGCAGCGGATATCGCTTGCCCGGGGGGCATCAGTCCCGGCGGTCGAGATCTCTCATCGACTCATGGGTCCTTCGGGTATGGGCGACAGCATCAGCGCCGGCGGCGTCGCGCGCGGCGGTTCATGCCCGCGACCGAGACCGGCGAGAGCGGCCGACCGAACGGGTCGATGAACACCGAGCACGATTCGGCCTTGGCCGGCAGGCTGCCCTCGAGCATCTCGACGGTGTAGGTGATGTCCCCGCCATCCAGGCTCGGGTCCTTGAGCACCACGATGGCGTCCTCGGGGGTCTCGTCGTCGTCGGCGAGGAAGGAGATCACGGCGTTCGGCGGGTCTGCCGCGAAGCTGTTTTCGCCCTTGCTCCACTCGTCGACGAACTGCTGCGCCGTCAGGTGACCCACGACGCGCTGCGGGCGGTCCGAGAAGAACAGCGTCGCCGGCGAAAGCCCGTGGAAGGTGACCTTGGCGCCGTCGCTCGTCATGTCGTGCGCCACCTGCACGAACATGGCCTCGATCTCTTCAAGTTCTTTCTGGATGTCGTC
>DASRZL010000010.1:0-3506 GCA_035686425.1 Thermoleophilia bacterium | reverse complement strand
GGATCGGGCCGCCCGGCGCTTCGGCCTCGTCGACACGGGGCTGGCCTGGTCCGCGGCCCACAGCGGGGCAACGGTCCACCGCTCGCCGACGATGGCGGCGATGATCGAGGCCGCCCGCGCAGGTGGCTTCGACGTGCTCCTGGTGGGCTACGTCGCCCGGTGGCAGCGCAACCTCAGACAGACCCTCAACCTCCTCGAGGACAGCCTCCACCCCGCCGGCGTCGCCGTCTGGTTCTGCGACGAGGAGCTGCTCTCGAGCAGCGAGCGCCACTGGGACCAGCTGGTCGACGAGGCCAAGGGCGCCGACTCGTGGCTGCGCCGGCACCGGCGTCGCGTGCGGGAGGGGTACGCCGCCAAGCGCGCCACGGAGCACGATCCCGGCGGGCACCCGCCCATCGGCTTCCGGCGGAACCCGGACACGCGGCTCTTGGAACCGGATCCGGATCGGCTGGCCGCGGTGCTCCGGGCCTTCGAGCTCGCCGCTGAGCGCAAGACCGACCGAGAGGTTGCAGCCTCGACGGGCCTGCCGCTGTTCACGATCCGCGGCGCGCTCACCAGTCCGCTCTACGTCGGCCGCCTGCGCACGGGCGAGCGCGCCCACTGGGCGCCGGTTGTGGACCCCGCCCTGTGGGAAACCGTCCAGGCCGTGCGGGCCACTCGGCGGACGCGCGACGGCCGGCCCGCGGTGCGTCGCGCCTACGCGCTGACCATGCTCCACTGTGCGGACTGCGGTCGGCACCTGATCGGGGACACGGGACGGTACCGGCACCCGGACGCCTGCGACGCGTTCACGGCCGTCCGTCGGGAGCCGCGGAAACGCCTACAAGGCCAGCGCAAGAACATGCCCGGGACGAGCTACCGCGCCGACGAGTACGAGGCCATCGTTCGGGAGGTGCTCGCCGGCGTGTCGCTCGGCGCCGAGCACATCGCGGCGGTCGTGGGCGAGACGCGCGACGCCGAGCCCGACCGGCTCGCCCTCGCCCGGATCGGGCGCGAGCGGGATGCCGCCCTGGCGCGCTACCGGCGGGACCGGGACCTGCGTTCCCTCGAGCGGACGATGGCCGCCCTCGACGAGCAGGAGGCGGAGGCGAATGCTGGAGGACCGGCGACGGCGCTCGAGGCGGCCGAGGTGGTGGCATACCTGCGCGACCTGCCGCGGTTGTGGGACGACGCACCGGGCTCGAGACGCGCGCTCGCGGAGGCGCTCTTCGAGCGTGTCGAGGTCCTGGGATTGCGCCGGATGCGGATCGAGCCGACGCCGGCAGCGATCGCCGCGGGCCTCGTGGAGGCGTTTTCGCGCGCATCTGCTGGTTATGGTCGGGGCGAGAGGATTTGAACCTCCGACCTCATCGTCCCGAACGATGCGCGCTACCAAGCTGCGCCACGCCCCGACCGAGTGTGCCCGTTGTACAGGGCCTGCGGATGATAGCGCACGCGAGCCAGACCGGCGAAACCGGCGACCCCATTCCCGGCGTATGGACCGGTGGGCAGGCATTGTCCGCTGGTCTTGGGAGGAGTCACTACATGCGCTCGATCCGACACAAGTCGCACATCAAGGTCCTGGCAGCGCTCGGGGCCGTCGCACTTCTGGCGGCCGCCTGTTCGTCGTCGGGCGGCGCAGCCAGCACGGCGCCGAGCACGGCGCCGAGCACCGCGCCGAGCGCTGCCGCACCCTCCGAGGCGGCCCCGCCCGCCGCCGCAGCGCCGACCGTCGGCATCGCGACCGGCGCCCTTGGCGACTACCTCGTCGGACCCGACGGGAAGACGCTCTACCTGTTCACTCCGGATTCGGCCAACACGAGCACTTGCGAGGGCGGCTGCCTTGAGAATTGGCCGGCACTCATCGTCGAGGCGGGGGCAACGCCGACCGCTGCCGCCGGCGTGACCGGCACGCTCTCGACCTTTGCCAGGTCCGATGGCGCGCTCCAGGTCGCGATCAACGGTGTGCCGCTGTACTACTTCGCTGCCGACAGCGCCCCCGGCGATACGAACGGCCAGGGCGTCGGAGAGAAATGGTTCGTCCTGTCACCGAGCGGGGACCAGGTCGGAGCCACCACGTCCAGCCGCACGGACTACTAGAGTCCCGCCTCGAAGACCGCGTTGTCGCGTGCTCGCTGTTCGGCCCGGATCGGCACCGTGCCCAGGGCAGCGAGCACGAACGTGAGTGCCATCATCAGGAAGACTACGGGCAGGCCCAGGGTCTCACCGAGGACCGCGATGACGACCCCGTAGACGATCGTCCAAAGCGACCCGATCCCGAAGGCCATCGCGAAATAGAGCGCATACGAGGCGTCCCGCGACGACGGCGGTGCGATGTCCCCCAGCAGCGCCTGGAGTTGCGGACTCTCGGAAAAGGTGAACAGACCCATCAGGACGATCCCGACCCACAGCAGCACGATCGACGACCCGGCGGCGAGGAAGACCACGAACCCAACTGCGCCGCCGAGGTAAACGCCGATGATCATGGGCTTGCGCCCGATCCTGTCCGATAGCCAGCCAACGACCAGCGGCATGGGCACCGAGAACACGATCAGCACGCCGTACATCAGGCCGGACGTGCCTTCGTCGAGCCCCAGGACCCGGGTCATGTAGATGAGCGCGAACAGGTTGACGACGCCAAGTCCGCGCCCGCCGCCGCCAAGCGCCGCCGTCAGATAGAGCCAGCGCAGGTCGCGGTCGCGGAGGATCCGGCCGAATGCCGCTCGGACGGTACCGCTCGCGCGGGCAGCGGCCCGGTCCGTCCCCCGTTCGCGCACGAACAGGAGAATCAGGATCCCGACGGCGATGGCCGGCAGTCCGAAGGCGATCGCGGCGCCGCGCCAGCCGACGGCCAGAATGAGCGGCGCTCCGATGAGCGCGATCACGACCGTGCCCACGTTCCCGCCCGCGATATGCGCGCTGATCGCGAAACCCCGCCGCGTCGCCGGAAACTGCTCGGCGAGCAGGCCGTTGCCGACCGGGTGTTGCGGCGATCCGCCGATCCGAGACGCGATGTTCGGGATGGCGAAACTGGCCAGCCCGGTAGCGAAGGCCTGGAGTGCGAACCCTCCGCCGAAGAGCACGCCGCCGAAACCCAGGAGGCGACGCCTGGACACGACCCGGGTCAGGCCCGCGTAACTCAACTGGACCATCCCCGACAGGAAGGCGCCGATTGACGCGAGGAATGCGATGGACACCACCCCGACCCCGAACTCATCGATGATCTTGAGGAAGATCAGGGGCAGAAGGACGGCCTGAGCGTGGTTGATGGCGTGCGCGACCGACAGCAGTCCGAGCGACCGCATCGGATGGATCTGAACGGGTGGCACCCGGATATCGTGCCGCATTCAGCCCGACCGACCGGCCGGACTTCCCTGCGGCGATCGGTTCAGTTGTGCTTCTTGGGGACCTCGTAGAGCGCGTCGTGCGGATCGGCCTTCTTCTGGGCGTGGCCCGCAGCGTGCACCGGCTCGTGCTTGGGCAGGACGTAGAGCAGCATCAATGCGAGCGGCCCAAAGATGAGGCAC
>DASRZL010000009.1:0-36633 GCA_035686425.1 Thermoleophilia bacterium | reverse complement strand
CACTTGTGGCCGCCTGCCGGTCCGGGGAAGGTCGCGACCGGCACGGCGGCAGCGTCGGCAAGTGGTCGCGCCGCCTGCCGCCATGCCTGGGGACCGGCGACGCAACCGGAGGAGGCCGCTGGGGGAGGGGCCTCTACTGGTACAGGGAGGGCCTATAACCTCAGCCGTCCTCGTCGTGGTCGCGGTCGCTGAAGAACGGGTTACCGGACACGTGCCAGTCCTCACCGGCGGTGTGATGGCGGGCGACGTGCTTCAGGTTCACGGCGTGCGGGAGCTCGCGCGAGCCGAGCACGTCACCGGGCACCTGTCGGCGCCGCCGCTGCTCGGTGCGCACGAGGCCGGTGTCGCAGCCGATCACGTAGCGGGCGATGCACGCGAAGCAGGTCAGGTGCGGCGTGTCGCACGCCTCGCAGGGGACGCGGCCGGGCGGCGGCTCGTGCACGAGCACCGGCCGCTCCACGGCGGCCAGGCGCGCGACGCCGCGCGTGATGTGCGTGTGGATGGCCGGCTGGGTGACGTGGTAGGCGAGTGATCGCGGACCAGCTCGGACACGTCGGCCACGGACCGCACGTACACGGCCACGCTGCTCAGCGTGCAAGAGCACGCGGCCGCGCTCGTGTCGGAGTCCGTAAGGCGCGGGAGAGGGGGCGTACCTGAGCCCGCCGGGACAGGATCAGGACAGAAGCCGACTCTCCGACAGGTATCGCAGGGGAGTGGAGAAGAGGAGAAATGCTGGTCTTGCAGGAGAAAGAAGATGGTCGGCGTGGCCAGATTTGAACTGGCGACCCCTAGTCCCCCAGACTAGTGCGCTAACCAGGCTGCGCCACACGCCGACCGTACAGGCGGCATTTTAGCACAGGGGGCGGCTGCGTAGCCTGCCCGCCCCGTCTGCTAGACTCGCCGGCATGCAGCGCCTCATGCGCCACGTGCCCAACATCCTGACCGTCGCCCGGCTCCTGGCGCTCCCGTTCGTCGTCTGGACGTACTCGCTCTACGCTCCCGACGCCGCCTGGACGACCGCCTGGATCGTCCTCTTCGCCGCGCTCAGCGACGTGGCCGACGGCCTCATCGCCCGCAAGTACCACGTGCAGAGTGAGTTCGGCCGCTGGGTCGACCCGATCGTCGACCGACTCTTCTTCTTCACCCTCGTGGCGATGCTGTGGTACTTCGGCACGCTGCCGTGGTGGGCCGTGCTGCCGCTGCTCGTCCGCGACGGCATCATCCTGGTGTTGGCCATCCCCGCCCGGCGGTTGACCGACGAGGGTCCCCAGATCAGCCGCTGGGGCAAGGCCAGCAACTTCATCCTCATCTGCGCCATCCAGTGGTTCATCATCGACCTCAGAGTGATCGGCTGGTCGTTCTTCGCCGTCGGCGCGAGCCTGTACGTGGCCAGCGGGCTGCTGTACGGCTACCGGGCCATCTTGTGGGTGAGGGCGGCGCGGGCGGGGGGCGGCGCAACGCCCACCTGAGCCGCCCGCTTCGGGTCGCCGCCGGCGGATTCCGCCACGCTCTGAAATCCCTGCGCACGCGCACGCATCTGGTACGCTAGCCGTACACGGTCCCCGTTCTTCAGCGGAGGTGAGGCGCGTGCGCGCAGTGGTCATGGCCGGAGGCGAGGGTACTCGCCTGCGCCCCCTCACGAGCAACCAGCCCAAACCGATGGTGTCGCTGTGCGGCAAGCCGTGTATGGAGTACATCGTCGAGCTGCTCAAGCTGCACGGCATCGACGAGACCGTTGTCACGCTCATGTTCCTTCCCAAGGTGATCCGCGACTACTTCGGCGACGGTTCGAGCCTCGGCGTGCGCATGCAGTACTCTGTCGAGCAGTCTCCGGCGGGAACCGCCGGCAGCGTCAAGCTCGCCGAGGACGAGCTCAAGGACGACACGTTCATCGTCATCAGCGGTGACGCGCTCACCGACTTCGACCTCGGCGAGATCGTCGCCTTCCACAAGCAGCGCGGGGCGCTGGTCACCATCGCGCTCAAGCGCGTCGAGAACCCGCTCGAGTTCGGCGTCGTCGTCGTCGACGACGACGGGCGCATCGAGCGCTTCCTCGAGAAGCCCACTTGGGGTCAGGTCTTCAGCGACACGGTCAACACGGGCATCTACGTGCTCGAGCCTGAGGTCTTCGACCACATCCCGGCCGACGCCCAGTACGACTTCAGCCAGGATCTGTTCCCCAAGCTCTTCGACATGGGCGCACCGTTGTACGGGTACGTGGCCGAGGGCTACTGGCAGGACATCGGCAGCCTGCCGCAGTACCTCTCCGCCAACCGCGACCTCCTCGACGGCAAGGTCGAGGCGGCGCTCCCCGGCATCGAGCTCCAGAACCGCGTCTTCATCGGCGACGGAGTCAACGTGGACTCGCTGGAGAACATGCAGGGCCCAGCCTTCATCGGCAACTACGTCAAGATCGATCCTACGGCGTCCATCGGCGCCTACTCGCTCCTCGGCAGCAACGTCGTCGTCAAGGAGCACGCCGAGACGCGCAACAGCGTCATCGGCGCCAACACCTACGTGGGCGCCTCGGCGAAGGTCCTCGGCGCCATCATCGGCAGGAACTGCGACCTCAAGGCGGGATCCTCGTTCAGCGAAGGCGTCTCGGTCGGCGACGAGTGCGTGATCGGCGAGCAGGCCTACATCGCGCCGGACGTCAAGATCTACCCGTTCAAGACGGTCGAGTCGGGGGCTCAGATCCACAGCAGCATCATCTGGGAGTCTCGGGGCAGCTCGCAGCTGTTCGGCAAGGACGGCATCACCGGGCTCATCAACGTCGACATCACCGCAGAACTTGCTCTCAGGATGGCGATGGCCTACGGCACCGTGCTCAAGAAGGGCTCGCGCGTGACCACGAGCCGTGACGCCCACCCGGCGTCGCGGGTCATCAAGCGCGCCCTCATCTGCGGCCTCAACTCCACCGGCGTCGTCGTCCGCGACCTGCGCGTGGCCAGCAGCGCCATCAACCGCCTGGAGGTCGCCAACGGCAGTTCGCAGGGCGGCATGCACGTGCGCGTCGCCAGCTGGGACCCGGAGATGATCCAGATACAGGTGTTCGAGCCTCCGGGCATCAACCTGAGCGAGCAGCGCCAGAAGGACATCGAGAAGTACTACGGCCGCCAGGATTTTCGCCGCGCCTTCTACAGCGAGTTCGGGGAGATCACCTTCCCGGACAGGGCCATGGAGACCTACGTGCGCGGTCTGCTCGGCTCGTGGGACATCGAGCGCATCCGCAGCCGCGCCTACCGGCTCGTGATCGACTACTCCCACTCGCCGGCCTCTCTGACGCTTCCCAGCCTTCTCGGGAGTCTGGGCGCCGAGGTGCTGTCGATGCGGGCCTTCAGCGATCAGCAGCACGTGAGCCTCGGCGCGGAGGAGCTCGGCGCCAACATCCAGGAGGTCCAGCGCCTCGTGCGCACCATGGAGGCGGACCTCGGGCTCGTCATCGGCCCCGACGCCGAGAGACTGTACGTGGTCGACGACACGGGTTCCGAGGTCCCGCTGGAGAAGATGCTGCTGCTCTACGTGAAGCTCGTGGCGCAGCAGGCTTCCAAGGGCGAGAAGATCGTCCTGCCGCTGACGGTCACGCACATCGCGGAGACGCTCGCCAAGCCGTTCGGCGTCGCGGTGGAGCGCACCAAGGTCTCCTTGCCGGCGCTGGCGCAGGCGTCCACTGCGGACGGGGTGGTCTTCGCCGGCTCTCTCGGCGGCGGCTACATCTTCCCGCGCTTCCTGCCGGCGTTCGATGCCGTCATGAGTCTGGGCAAGCTGCTGGAGCTGTTGGCGGCGCAGGCCCGCCCGCTCAGCGAGCAACTGGCCGAGATCCCCACGAGCACGCTCGTCCACAAGACGGTGGCCTGCCCGTGGGCGCTCAAGGGCACGGTCATGCGTACGGCCACCGAGCATCTGCAGCGTGAGGCGGCCACTGGGGATGCGGAGATCGACATGGTCGACGGCATCCAGCTCCGCCGCGACCGCGGGTGGGTGCAGCTTCTGCCCGACGCCGACGAGCCCGTGTTCCACATCTACGCCGAGGGGGCCGACCGCGAGGAGTCCGAACGCCTCGCCGAGAGCTTCTTCGACCTCGTGCGCGAGGTGATCCAGGAGCACGCCGAGTAGGGACCCGGGGTGCGGGCGGCGAACGCTGCCGTAGAATGGAAGGCATGGACGCACTCTCGCCCGGGGCCGGGCATCCCGCTGTCGTCTCGCGCCGAGGCTCGCTGAGCCGTCTCGGCTCCTGGTATCGCCGCCACGTGTGGGTGGCGACCGCGCTCCTCATCGTCATGGTCGCGGTCGCCGGCTTCGTCGCGCTGCAGGTCGTCACGTGGGGCAAGGTCGGCGACGGCGTCTCGGTCGCCGGCGTCTCGCTCCAGGGCCTCGACCGGTCCGCGGCGGCTGCTGCCGTGGCCTCGAGCGTGGAGGAGCGGTTCGGCGCGGTCCAGCTCGACACCGGCGAGGCCGAGCCGCTGGCGCTTTCGCTGCAGCAGCTCGGCATCTCCGTGGACGCGGAAGCGACCGCCCAGAAGGCGTACGCCGCGGGGCGCCGCGACCTGCCGCTCGGGCTCAGCGTGTGGCTGCCGGGGGGCGGGGGGGAGGTCGCCCCCGTCGTGCGCGTCGACACGGGCGCCTACACCACCGGTCTGGATTCCGTGCGTGCGCAGGTCGACGTCCCTGCCCGCGACGCCCGGCTCAAGCTGACCGGGAAGCGCGTGACCGCGGTGCCGGCGGTGGACGGCCGCGAGGTGGACGCGGTCGCGCTCGAACGGGGCATCCTGGCCGCGCTGGTCGCTGGGCAGGGCTACGCCGGCCCGGTCCCCACCAAAGCGGTCACCCCCGAGGTGAGCACGGTGGACGCCGAGGCGCGCGCCTCGGCCGCGGCGGCCTACCTGGCTCGCCCCATCACGCTGCGCTATCGCTCCCGGGAGGTCGTCCTCTCGCCGGAGCAGATGGCGGGCATGCTCAGCGTCAACAAGGGCGACGACGCCGACGACTACCCGCTCACGTTCCGCAACGAGCGCGCGCGCGCCGAGCTGCACCGGCTCTTCGCCTTCGCCGAGAGCCCGCCCGTCGACGCGACCGTCAAGGTCAACGACGACGGCACCGTGAGCGTCATGGAGAGCCGGTCGGGCAACGTGCTCGACATGCCCGTCCTGCTCGAGGAGCTCGACGACGCCGCCTCCGGCGGCGGCCTTCGCACGATCTTCGTCGCGCTCACGCCCGCGTTCCCCAAGCTTTCGACGGCCGACGTGGAGAACATGGGGCTGGCCGCACTCGGATCGCAGTTCGTCACCTACTTCGACCCACGCAACCAGTCGCGGGCCAACAACATCGCCCTCGCCGCCAAGCTGGTCGACGGCACCGTCGTGGATCCGGGCGAGACCTTCTCGCTGAACGCCGCGATGGGTCCGCGCACGGCCAATCGCGGCTTCGACTACGCGCCGGTGATCGCTGCCGACAACGTGCTTCGCCAAGGGGTCGGCGGCGGCATCTGCCAGTACGCCACGACGCTCTTCAACGCCGTGTTCTTCGCCGGCCTGCCGGTGGTCGAGCGTGACGCGCACTCGCTCTACATCTCGCACTACCCGATCGGCCGCGACGCCACCGTGGCCTGGGGCGCCATCGACTTCAAGTTCAAGAACGATGCCGGCAAGAGCATCATGATCCGCAGCTGGATCGACGGCGGGGCGCTCACGGTGGCGCTGGTGGGGAAGACGGGGCGCAAGGTCACCTACACCACCAGTTCCTTCTATGATATTCGGAAGCCGGCGCACGGCAAGTCGAACCCGCGGCTGATCTACGACAGCGATCTCGGACCCGGCGTGATCCGCTGGGAGCAGGGCATCGAGGGGCGCAGCGTCAAGGTCGAGCGCACGGTGAAGGATGCCGGCGGCGCGGTGCTGTTCCGCGACGCCTTCGTCTCGCACTACCGGCCGCTGGACTGGGTCAGGCGCGTCGGTACCTGAGCTGGCGGGGGAGAGGGCGGGCGGCGCCTGCCTCCGCTGTGGCGCTCAGCCCGTCTTGGCGATGACCTGCTTGCAGACCACCTTGAGCGTCTCGAACACGCCCTGACCGGTCACCGCGCTGCTCTCCGCCACCGGCGAGTCGGTGTGGTTGAGGAGCTCGTTGAGGTCCTCGACGGAGAAGACGTCGGTGAGGTCGCGCTTGTTCATCTGGATGACGAAGCCGAGCTTGCTGAGGTCGTCGCCCTGGCTGAGCAGGTTGTCCCAGAGGTTGAGGTAGCTCTCCACGTTCTCGTCGAGACGCGTGATCTGCGAGTCGGCGACGAAGATCACGCCGTCGACGCCCTGCAACACGAGCTTGCGGCTGGCGTTGTAGTAGCTCTGGCCGGGGACCGTGTAGAGGTGGAACCTCGTCTGCATCCCCTTGACCGTCCCCAGCGTGAGCGGCAGGAAGTCGAAGTAGAGCGTGCGCTCTTCTTCGGTCGCGATGCTCACCAGCTTGCCGCGGGCGTCGGGGTTGATCTTGCGGTGGATGTACTGAAGGTTGGTGGTCTTGCCGCAGAGCCCGCAGCCGTAGTAGACGATCTTGTAGTTGATCTCGCGGGCGGCGAAGTTGATCAGTGGCATTGCGCGGCCTCACACATCCTTGAACAGGTCGTCCATGGCGCTGCCGGCGGCCGCCTCGAAGTCGGCGTCCATCGTGGGCGTGATCTCGTCCTCTTGCCCCTCGAAGATCTGCCTGAGGACCTCGATGGCGCGCTGCGTGTACAGGCGCACCTTGCCGACCTGCGTCTCGCGACCGAAGGTGACGATGAGGAGCACCTGGTCGGTGACCTGGGAGACGTGCAGGTTAAGCCCCTTGCCCTCGTGGAACAGCAGGGTGAACTCATTCTCGTCGAGGATCTTGGCCAGCTGTTGCGTCGCGGCGAACGAGCTGGCGGCGAGCGAGGCGAGGGAGAGGGTCTCCGGGTGATACTCGTCGGAGGCCGTCGTGATGGGCTGCCCAGACGTGCTGATGAGCGCGAGGAAGCTCGATCCGGAGACTTCCTTCAGCTTCTGAAGGAGGTCGTCGCAGCGATCGAGCTGCCGGTCGTTGATGACGAGTCCTTTTCGACGAGCCACGCACGCTCCTCCCGTAGACGCTCGTGGTCAGCGCAGTATATCAGCGCCGCCGCGGGCCCGCGTCCGTCCGATGCTGGACCGTATATCGTCGCGTTTGTGGGAAAGCATGAGAGGAGGCGCCGGCCCGGGGTCCGGGTCACGCGAAGGGCCCGGGCAGGAAGGCGGGCGCCGGGTGCGAAGCTTGCACCCGAATGAAAGGACGGCCGAGCGCATGACGAGACGTGAAGGACGGGGTCCGGAATGGGCTTGAAGGGCGATCTCTCCGAACTGCCGCTGGCGGACCTCGTCGAGATGACGTCCGTGGGCGGCAAGACCGGACTCCTGCTCCTCTTCGACGAGGAGGGCGCGGTGGCCGGTGAGCTCGCCTTCCGAGGAGGGCGCCTCGTCGGCGCCCACTGCGGCGAGCTGACCGCCGAGAAGGCGTTCTACGCCCTCCTCGGCGTCAAGACGGGAACGTTCGACTTCGACCCCGCCGTCGAGCTCGACGAAGACTCCCTCAACCTGTCGACCGAGTCGCTGCTGATCGAGGGCATGCGCCGTCTCGACGAGACGTACCGCCTGCGCCGGCGGCTGCCGGCGCCGGGGCGTGTACGCTATGTCGGCGGCGAGTCCGAGGACCCTCTTGAGAAGCGCCTTCTCGGCTACCTTGGCCCGGGCGCCCGCACCGTCGGGGACGTCGTCGCCGGCATGCTCGTGGGCGGTGACGCCGACGAATACGACGCCCTGCAGGCGCTGCAGCAGCTCACCGCACGAGAGGTGGTACGCGTCGAACGGCCGCCGGAGAGTGAGTCGGGCGACGCCTCGGCCGGCAGGCCACCTCAACCTGAGCTTGAACGTTGAGGGCGCGTCCGGTAGCATCTGCTGCCCAGCCCTCGACCTATGGAGAGGAGTCGCGTCATGGATGACATCGTCGATCTGGTGTCCCGTTCGGACGACGATCTGCGCGCGCTCATCGCGGAGCTCGAGGGCGAGGAGCGGGAGATCTCGCGCCGACGGCGCATCCTGCACGGCGAGCTCGACATCCTTCGCGCAGAACTCGTGATGCGCCTGCAGCGCAAGCACGCACAGGGCGAGGCGGTCATCTCGGCCGACGATGTCGAGGGTCTTTCTCGCATCCTCGCCGGCAAGGGGCCGACCGAAGCGCCGGCCACCACGCTCGATCCCGACGACGAGGACGCGGAGGACTAGCGTGTTCTGCCCCGAGTGCGGCATCCGCAACTCAGAGGGCGCCAGCTTCTGCGTCCGCTGCGGAGCGAGTCTCCTCGCCGACCAGCCCGAGTCGGCCACCACGCTCAGCTACGTCCCCGGCGAAGAGGACGGCGGGGCGGCGGCGTTCGCCGCGGCGTGCGCCGACGACGCCTGCCTCGTCATCCGCAGCGGCGGGGGCCGCGCCGGCGAGAGCTACCTGCTCAGGGGCGAGCGCGTCGCCATCGGGCGACACCTGGACGCGGCGATCTTTCTCGACGACGTGACCGTCTCCCGCAATCACGCCTTCGTGGAGCGCGAGGGGGACGGCTGGATCATCGTCGATGAGGGCAGCCTCAACGGCACCTTCGTCAATCGCCGGCGCAAGGACCGTGTGCTGCTCAACGACGGCGACGAGATCCAGATCGGCAAATACAAGCTCACGTTCCTCGCCTCGGCGGGGTCGTGACGAGCGCCGGGGGAGACGTGACCGAGACCGCGGAACTGTTGTTCGACGTCGGCGACGAGCGGCTGCTCACCATCGGCTCGGTCGTCGACCGCCTGCGGGGCGAGTTCCCCGACATCAGCGTCAGCAAGCTCCGCTACCTCGAGGAGCAGGGACTGGTCACGCCGCGCCGGACCAAGTCCGGCTACCGTCTCTACTCTCAGGACGACTTCTCGCGCCTCGTGCGCGTGCTCAGCATGCAGCGCGACGAGTACCTGCCGCTCAAGGTGATCCGGCGCGAGCTCGAGCGCAGCCCCGCCAGCGCGTTGCCGTCGGCGCGGCAAGGTCTGCGCAAGACCGACTTGCTGACCTCGGCTGAGGGGCGCGAGTACACGTCGGAGGAGGTCCAGCAGCTCACCGGCGCAGACATCGGACTGCTGGACGAACTCGAGGAGTACGAGCTCATCCACGGCCGCCAGGTCAGCGGCGTCAAGCGCTACACGGAGACCGACGCCGGTATCGCGGCGGCCGCGGCGCAGCTCGCGCAGCTGGGCCTGCGCCCCAAGAACCTCCGCGTCCTCAAAAGCACCGTGGACCGCGAGATCGGGCTCATCGAGCAGGTGCTCTTGCCGGCGCTGCGCTCCAACCGGCCCGAGCGCCGGCGAGAAGCAGTGGACCAGCTCGACGACATCGTCCAGGCGGCCACCCAGCTCCGTCAGCTTCTGCTCGCCCGCGGCGTCCGCCTGCTCACCGCCGACAGGCGCTGAGGGAACCGTTCCCCGTCATCCGCCTGCGCCGACGTGTCGCAGTCGCCCCGTGAAGGAGATGCCATGACAAACGCAGGCTTCGACCTCGCCGCCCACGTGCGCGACATCCCCGATTTCCCGAAAGAGGGGATCCTCTTTCGCGACATCATGCCTCTGCTGCAGGAGCCACGGGCCCTTCGTGAGGCCGTCGACCGCCTCGTCGAGTACGGCACGGGCAAGCACGTGGACGTGGTCATGGGGGCGGAGGCGCGCGGCTTCATCCTCGGCGCCGCGGTCGCCTACGGCCTCGGCGCCGGGTTCGTCTGCGCGCGCAAGCCCGGCAAGCTGCCGCACGAAACGGTGTCCGCCGCGTACGACCTGGAGTACGGCACCGACACGCTCGAGGTCCACGCCGACGCCATCAAGCCCGGCCAGAACGTGCTGGTACACGACGACCTCCTGGCCACCGGCGGCACGGCCCGCGCCAAGATCGAGCTCGTGGAGAAGCTCGGCGGCAACGTCATCGGCGTCGCCTTCATCATCGAACTCTCCGGCCTCGAGGGCCGCAAGAAGCTCGAGGGCTACGACGTCTATAGTCTCATCACCTACTAGACCGCGCCGGCCGACAAGCGGCCCCGCGTGCCCTGTCAGAGCGCCGCGCGGGCCTTGGCGACGTCGTCCGCCGCCATCAATCTGACGAGTTCCCCGGCAAGGCGACCCTGCCAATGGGCGCGGCCGGGCTCCACGAGATGCAGCAGATCGTGGAAGTCGGAGCTGGGGAGCGGGTCCACGCGGTCGAGCTCCACGTATGGCACGCCGCGTGCCCGCGCCAGCGCCCGGACCGGTGGCTGATACATGGCGAGGACCTCGTCGAACCGGCCGTCCAGCGCCCGGCGGTTGAGCGGGAGCTCGAGGAGGACGACGTTCAGGTCGCGCGCCTGGGCGCAATCGACCACCTGCTCGAGCATTGCAAGGTTGTAGTCGAGGTTGGCGCGGAACCGCGGGTACGACCGCTCGAACCACGTCGCCACCATGCTGTCTTTCTGCGCCGGCGTGTAGCTGCGAGCCAGCGTGTACTTGAAGCCGTGGTACTCGCGCCGCACGGGGCGCCCGGCGGAGGCGTTTGCGGCCAGCACTTCGCCGAGGTATGTGAAGATGCCCGGCAGGATCGTCGCGGCGTTCGTGTAGCGCCCGTACTCGTCGGAGACGTACCGCTGCAGGTGGCGGCTCCGCGTCAGGACGCCGAAGCCGATCACCTCGCGCTCACTGTCGGCCGGGGACGCCGTGAAGCGGCCGGGACTGATTCCTATGATCACCCACGTAGGTGAATCCCTTGGCACGTTATCGACGATCGCCAGCGATTCGGAGAAGCGCTGGTTCGAGCTGCTCACGTTCCACGCGGCCACCTGTGGTCCGCCGAGCCGCGACACATCCGCGGCGAGCGACGGCCCGCTCAGCAAGGCCTCCCGTGCGGTCGAGCCTCCGAGCAAGTACACAGCCGGCACGTCCGGGGGGTGGCGCTTGTTGCGTCCTATCGTCCACGAGACATAGGTGGACGTGTCGTTGCCGTCGCACAGGTAGTACTCGACAGGGACGACCGTCCAGAGCCCACTAGTAAAGACGTACTCCAGCGCGCCGAGGCCAGCGACGAGGAGCCCGGCTGCCACGAGGGGCGCCACGAGGGTGCGCCGCAGAAGACCGGCGCGAAAGGCGCCCCGGCGAGACGGGGGGCATGCTCGGTGGTGGTCTGGCGAGGCCATCGCCTCAAAGCCTACAGCGAGTCGCGCGGGTCCGCCAAGACGCCGCCGGTGAGGAGCGGCCGCGCGCACCGTGTGCTACGGCCGGCAGGGAGGACGACGGTGCGACGGTCGCTTGGCATGGCATCTACGCCGTCCGACGTCTTACTTTACATAACGGAGATTATCGCGTGTTGTGCCTGAAGCCGAGAAGAGCTCAGAACGGGCCTTGCGGGCGGTGATCGGTCCGGGTGGTTACCAGCGACGACCGAGAAACTGCGGCGACGAGGGCATCTCCCTCACGCACGCGAGCAGGAACTCGGTGATGGGCGGGCGCACATCGGCAGACTGAAGCTCGAGTTCGCTGAGGTACCGCGCCGTGAGCACCTTGACCTCCTGGGGCTCCGGCTGCGCCTCCGGCGACGCGGATATCTCGAAGACCAGGTGGATCACGTGCTTGGCGTACTCCGGATCCGGCGAGATCGATTCCACGATGGCCAGGAGCCGCTGGACGCCGACGCGCAAGCCGAGCTCCTCCTGGAGCTCGCGCCTCAGTGCGTCGGAGAGTGTCTCGCCGAACCGTACGCCGCCGCCGGGGAGAAGCCAGTACCTCTCTTCCCCACGGCCCTGCTCTACCATCAAGATACTACCCTCGTGCACGAGCAGGCCTGCGACACGAATAGTAGGCTTGTCGCCAAAGCCCGCTTCGTCGGAGGCGATGTGCGCCAGGGCATCCGGGTCCGGGACGGGACCGTTCACCGTTGCCTCCCCCCCATCCCGCTCGAGCCGAAGCCGCGCTCGCCGCGGTGGGTGTCGTCGAGGGTGTCGCTCTGCACCAGAGAGACCGCGGTGAGCGGCAGGAGCAGGAGCTGCGCGATGCGGTCGCCGACTGAGACGCGGAACTCGTGCTCGCGATCGGTGTTGAGGAGGATGATGCGCACCTCGCCACGATACCCGGGATCGATCAGGCCCGGGGCGTTGACGATCGAGATGCCGTGGCGGACCGCGAGTCCGGAGCGAGGCAGCGTGAGCGCGGCCAGGTTGTCCGGCAAGCCCAGGGCGATCCCGGTGCCAACGACGGCGCGCGCGAGCGGCGCGAGCGTGGCCTCCTCCGCCGCGTAGAGGTCGTAGGCGGCGTCGTGCTCGTAGGCGCGCTCGGGCAGGCGCGCCGCCGGCGTCAGCAGGCGCACCGGGACGGGCAGCCCGGCGTCAGTCGGCATTCTCGGCCTCCACGTCGTGCTCCTGCACCTCGAGAGTTGGTTCCGGCGGCTCCAGAATGGCCTCAGGAGGCTCCTGGAGCCCGTTTTGCGCGTCATCAGGGGTACGGGCGTGCCCGGCATCATCCTGTGCCTCGTCAGCCGCGTCCGCCGGCTCGACTTCCGGCTCGAGGACAAAGCGCGCGTAGCGCCCGGCCTCCGCTGCGGGCAGCCGGGCCGCGAAGACCACACCGTCGGCGGTGTGCTCCTCGTGGACGTCGCTGGCGATGCCGCGCAGGCGGTGCATCTCGCCCGCCTCCGTGTACGGGAAGAGCAGGCGCACGGGTCGCAGGGCCCGGTCGAAGAAGCGAGCCAGGCGCGCGCGCAGATCGTCCAGTCCCACGTCGGCGCCGGCGGCGATGAACTCCGCCTCCGGGTAGAGCGCCCGCAGCCGCAGCAGCTTGCCTTCGTCGACGCGGTCGATCTTGTTGAAGACGAGGATCCTCGGGGCGGTGCTGCCGATCATCTCGAGCACGTCCGCCACCGTCTTCTCGCGCACGGCGATCTCGGCGGGATCGAGAGCGGCGTCGGCGACCACGAGGACTACATCGGCGAGCGTGGTCTCCTCCAGCGTGCTGGCGAAGGCGTCGACGAGCTGGTGTGGCAGCTTGCGGATGAAGCCGACGGTGTCGGTGACCACGTAGTCGCGGTCGTGGTAGCGGAAGCTCCGCGAGGTCGGGTCGAGCGTTTCGAAGAGACGGTCGCGCACCGAGACCTCGGCGTCGGTGAGCGCGTTGAGCAGCGTCGACTTGCCGGCGTTGGTGTAGCCGGCGAGGGCGATGAGCGGGACGCCGGTGCGCAGGCGGCGCGCACGCTGTGTGCGTCTCGTGCGCGCCATCTGTTCAATCCGGTGGCGGAGCGTCTGGATGCGCTTGCGCACGACGCGCCGGTCGACCTCCATCTTGGTCTCGCCGGGGCCACGCATGTCCACGCCGGCGCCCAGGCGGCTCATCACCAGGCCCTTGCCGCGCATGCGCGTGAGCTCGTACTCGAGCTGGGCGAGGTGCACCTGCATCGTGCCTTCGAGCGAGTGTGCGTGCTTGCTGAATACGGTGAGGATGAGCTCGGTGCGGTCGAGCACGTCGACGTCGACGGCGTCGAGCACTGCGGCTACCTGCGCCGGCGAGAGGTCGTCCTCACAGACGGCGACCGTGGCCCCGGACTCGGCGATCGTCGCCTTGAGGTCCGCCATCTTGCCCTTGCCCAGGTAGGTGCGGCGGTCGGGGGTGTCGCGGCGCTGGATCACGTCGGCGATCCAGTCCATGTCCGCGGAACGCAGGAGCTCCTTGATCTCGGCGAGCTCCTCGTCCTCGCCGGCATCGCCCTGGCCGCTGGGAACGACGGCGAACACGACGGACCGTGGCCGCACGGTGGTCACGCCCGTGTCGGCGCCGTTCCCGGCGCTCACGAGGCCCACCCGGTGCGTGCGAGGCTGGGGGCCGTTAGAGGCGTACCCGCTCCTCGATGCGCCGCACGGCCTCTTCGAGGCGCTCGTCCGGCACCGTGAGCGAGAGGCGGACGAAGCCTTCGCCGGAGGGGCCGTAGGCAGCCCCCGGCGTCACGACCACGTCCGCCTGCTCCAGCACCTGCTGCGTGAAGCTCGCGGAGGTGTAGCCCTCGGGCACCCGCACCCACAGGTAGATGGTCCCCTTGGGCGGGTCGGCCTGCATCCCCACGGAGCGCAGCGCCTCCACGAGCAGGTCGCGGCGGCGCCGGTAGGTGCGACACATCTCACGCACGCACTCCTGCGAGCCGGTGAGCGCCGCGGCGGCGGCGCGCTGCACGGCGCCGAACATGCCGGAGTCCACGTTGGTCTTGAGGCGCCAGTACGCGTCGACGACCTCGCGGTCGCCGACGATGGCGCCGGCGCGCCAGCCGGTCATGTTGTAGCTCTTGGAGAGGCTGAAGACCTCGACCCCGACATCGGCGGCTCCGGGCGTCGCCAGAAAGCTCGGCGCCACGTAGCCGTCGTAGGTGATGTCGGCGTAGGCGTTGTCGTGGACCACGACGATGTCGTTCGCCTTCGCGAAGGCGACGAGACGCGCGAAGAAGTCGTCCTCGATCACGGCGCCCGTCGGGTTGTTCGGGTAGCTCACGAAGATCATCTTCGCCAACTCGAGCGTCTCCGCGGGGATGGCCTCGAGGTCAGGCTGAAAACCGAGCCCCGGCACCAGCGGGAGGTGCACGGCGCCGCCGTCGGCGAGCATCGGGCCCGTGACGTATACCGGGTAGCCGGGATCGGCGGCCAGGGCCAGCTCGCCCGGATCCAGCAGCACCTGGCAGATGTGCGCGATGCCCTCCTTGGCGCCGAGGAGCGGGACGATCTGATCGGCCGGGTCGATCGTGACGCCGAAGCGCGTCGCGTAGAACCCGGCCACCGCCTCGCGGAAGCCGGACTCGCCCTGGTTGCTCGGATACTGGTGGGTCGACGGATCGGCCGCCGCCTCCGCGAGCGCCGCGACGACGTGCGGCGGCGTGGGCAGGTCCGGATCGCCGATCCCAAGGCTGATGACGTCGACGCCGGCGGCGCGGCGCTCGGCGATCTGGCGCTCGATGGCGGCGAACAGGTACGGGGGAAGCGTGCGCACGCGCTCTGCGATCCTCATGGTCCTCCGAAGGTGCGGGTCGTGACGGCTGCGGCCCTACTCGAGGTGGGCCAGGAACTCGAGCGACAGGTCGCCGTGGTAGATCTCCTCGGCCGGACCGGTCATGAAGACGCGCCAGTCGGGCCGTACGTCGACGACGAGCTTGCCGCCGGGCAGCTCCACGGTGACCGGGCTGACGCACTGACCGGTGCGCACGAGCGCGACGGCCGTGGCGGTGGCGCCGGTGCCGCAGGCGCGGGTCTCCCCCACGCCTCGTTCCCACACGCGGACCTTGGCATCGTGTTCTCCGAGGACCTTCACGAACTCGACGTTGGCCTTGCCCGGGAAGTACTTGTGCACCTCGATCACAGGCCCGATCTCGTGCAGCGGAACCAGCTCGAGCGGCCATGGCGACTGGATGACGGCGTGCGGGTTACCGACGTCGACGAAGGTGAAGGTGAAGCTGCGGCCGGCGGCGTCGAGGGACTCCTCGATGCAGTCGTCGTCGAAGCCCAGGAGCTTCTCGCCGCCGAAGCGGGCGACGCCCATGTCGACCGTGACCTCGTAGCCGTCGCCGAGCTTGGGGACGATCTCACCAGCGCCGGTGTCGAGAACGACCGAGTCGCCGGTGATCGAGCCTTCCATCCTGAGCTTGCGGGCGACCATGCGCACGCCGTTGCCGCACATCTCGGCTTCGCTGCCGTCGGGGTTGAAGATGCGCAGCGGGAAGCGCGCCTCGCCGGTGGGCGCACCGATCAGGAGGATACCGTCCGACCCGATCCCCAGGTTGCGGTCGCAGAGCAGGCACACGCGCTCCGGCGTGAGCTCGAACGGCAGTTGCCCCTCATGCAGGACGATGTAGTCGTTGCCGAGACCCTGCCACTTGGAGAACTGGACCTTGCCGAGACCCTGCCACTGAGGCTGCACCAGTGATGACCCCCTGTGAGCGGAAGCGTGCGCAGCCGCGCAGCGCCGGAACCCGAATCCTACCACGCCCCGTCTTGGACGAGACGGAGGACGTCGGCGGCGATGGCGGCGGGCCGGCCCGACGCAGGTATGCCGGCTGCGTCCGGCAGCTTGCGCATCCAGGTGAGCTGGCGGCGCGCCAGGGCGCGCGTGCGCGACTTCATGCGCGCCGCCGCCTCATCCTGCGCGAGCTCGCCGTCGAGGACGGCGCAGAGCTCGCGCACGCCGATCGCCTGCGCCGCCGTGCGCGAGAACGGCCCGCCGGACCGCGCCGCCGCGACCTCTTGCAGCGCACCGGCGGCGAGCATGGCATCCACCCGCTGGTCGATGCGCTCCTTGAGCGCGCCGCGATCGTCGTCGGGCACCAGAGCGAAGAGCCGGTGCAGATACCGCTCCGCCGGCTCCCACAGCGCGTCCCGCCGCGTGTCCGCGCCGCTCTCGTCGAGTGACTCGAGCGAACGGACGACGCGGCGCGCATTGTGCACGTCGACACGCGCCGCGAGGTCCGGCGCCCGCCGTCTGAGCTCGGCGACCAGCGCGTCGGGGTCCCGGCGCCAGCGCTCCTCGCGTGCGCGCCGCCGAGCCTCGTCGGGCGCGCCGCCGAACGCGAGGTCGCCGAGAACTGCGCGCAGGTAGAGGCCGGAGCCGCCTTCGACGATCACCGGTCGTCCGGCGTCGAGCAGCCCGTCCACGGCCTCGTGCGCCCGGGCGGCGTACTCGGCGACGCTGTACTCCTTCTGCGGCGACGCCCATCCGATGAGGTGGTACGTGGCCCGGCGGCGTGCGGCCGCGTCGGGCTGGTTGGTGACGATAGGCAGGCCAGCGTAGATCTGCATCGAGTCGGCGACCACGATTTCGGCATCCAGAAGCTCCGCGAGCTCCAGGGCCACCTCGCTCTTGCCGAGCGCGGTGGCGCCGAACAGCGCGACCACCGGTGGCCGGTCAGCCATCCGCCTCGTCGTCCGGCGAGCCGGGCTCGGCAGCTGCGGAGTCGCCCTGGCGATAGCGCCTCACCCCGAACCGGCGCACGTCGAAGGGCACGTCGGCGCCGATGCCGGCCTTCTCCAGCGCGATGCCCACCTGGGCGCCCACGGTGTCCACGCCGATGAGGGCCGGCAGCAGCACGCCGCGCCGAGGCCCCGCCTCCACGATCACGCCGTAGCGCTCGGGGTCGAGGTCGGCGACCTCACAGGCCTCACTCGGACTGAGGACGTCGACGGAGCAGGAGATGGCCTCGCACTCGTCGGCGGTCACCGGCGGGAAGCGAGGGTCGCGCATGGCGGAGGAGTACGCGTTGCGCACGATCTCGTCGCCGAGCGATCCCTCCGCGGGCTCGAGGGTACCGATGCAGCCACGCAGCTCGCCTTGCTTCTTGAGCGTGACGAAGCATGCTGCACGACGTTCGTAGAGCGCCTCTTCGGGAGGCGGAGGCGCCGGCCGCCCGGCGACGTAGCAGCGGACGCACGCGAGCGCGAAGTCCGCCGGTCCCGGAGCCCGTCCGCGCTCTTCGCTCATCCAGTGTCGCTCTCGGCGCCGCCGCCGCCGCGCGACCCGAAGCGCGCCACCAGATAGCCGACGCCGAAGGGACCTTCGTAGTGGAGGATCTCGGGGTCGACCGTGGCGTCGTCGCCGAGGAAGCCGCCGAGAGTGATCAAGCTGCGCAGGCCGCACTCGGCGGCGCCGTCGAGCAAGATGGGCTCGATGCGCGTGAGACCGGCGAAGTCGCCGATGCTGAGGAGGTTGACGACCTCGTCGTCGAAGAGCTTGCCGCGAGGATCATACGGCGCCGGTGCGCCGTGGATGAGCGCGTGAGAAAGGTCGCCGGAGGCGAGGAACAGGGTGTCGCGCCCGAGCTCCTCGGCGCAGCGCCGCACGAGCTGGCCCAGCGACCTGTGCTCGGCATACGGCCCGACGACCGAGAGGCTGACGATGCGGTTGGGCCGGAGGAAGCTGAGCGGCACGAGCACGCCCCAGTCCAGCACATCGCCGTCGTCCGGCGTCAAGCTGAGCTTGCGGTAGTCGCCGGCCAGCGCCAGCAGGAGTTCCGCGAACTGTACGTCGTTGTCGTAGCTGAACGCGACCTCGGGGCAGCGGAAGCGGCCGAAGTCGCCGCGCAGGCGGGCCGACGTCTTGACGCCGTGGTCCCTGCCGAAGTCATCGGCGTGAGGCGAGACGACGACGATCGTGTCCGGTTCGCCGACGGACGCGGCAAGGGTCTCCATCGCCGAGACGGTGGCCGCGATCTTGCTGCGGGCCGTACCTCCTACCTCGGGGATGAGTAGTGGAGGATGGGGGCAGATGCAGCCTTGCATGACGGCACCTCCTGGTCGTCGGCTCAAATCGCACCGCGCAGCGTGGTGGAGGTCGCTGCGGTGATGTCCACTGTCACTATAGCACCGGGTTCTACGGCGCCCGAGAGGTTGACCGTCACGTTCTGCCGGGTGCGCCCCCTGAGCGACCGTCCGTCGCGGCTCATCCCCTCCACGAGCACCTCTGCACGGCGGCCGATCCACGCACGCCGCGAGTCGAGCGCCTGCTGCTGCGTGAGCGCGATGAGGCGCTCCACGCGCTCGCGGCGCACATCCGGCGGTACCTGCCCCGGCAGCTCCGCGGCCGTCGTCCCCGCGCGCGGTGAGAACACGAAGGTGAATGCCGCGTCGAAGGCCGCCTCGCGGACCAGGGCGAGCGTGGCCTCGAACTCGTCGTCGCTCTCGCCCGGGAACCCGGCGATGAGGTCGGTCGTGATGCTGACGTCGGGGACCGCGTCGCGCAACGCACGCACGCGCGCGAGGTACTCTGCGGCCGTGTAGCCGCGCCGCATCGCCGCCAGCACCCGGTCCGAGCCGGCCTGCGCCGGCAGGTGGACGTGCTCGCACACGCTGGGCAGCTCCGCCACGGCCGCCACGAGGTCGTCACCGAGATCCTTGGGATGGGAGGTCATGAAACGGATGCGCTCGATCCCTTCGACGGCGTCGAGCCGCCCGAGCAGGCCGGCGAAGCTAGGCGCGTCGCGCGCTCCTCCGCGTCGCAGGTCGAGTCCGTAGGCGTTCACGTTCTGGCCCAGCAGCGTGATCTCGCGCACGCCGTCGGCGGCCAGGGCCTCCACCACAGCTGCCAGATCCCCCAACGAGCGGCTCCGCTCCGGTCCGCGAACGTA
Source organism: Thermoleophilia bacterium (assembly GCA_035686425.1). Lineage (GTDB taxonomy): Bacteria > Actinomycetota > Thermoleophilia > UBA2241 > UBA2241 > CAIXSE01. Next base: position 17,478 of record DASRZL010000009.1, on the reverse strand, counting down.
CGGCACGATGCAGTAGGAGCAGAAGTTGGTGCAGCCGCTCATGACCTGGACCCATGCCTGGAAGGGCCGCTCGCGCCGCGCGGCGAGGTCGCCGCTGAAGCGCGGGCCGTCGTCGAAGTAGCCGGCAGGCGCTGCGTGCGCCGGCTCCACGGCCGCCGCGAGCAGATCAGGCAGGCGGTGCAGGTTCTGCGGCCCCAGAGCCCCATCGACGAACGGGAACCGCGCAAAGAAGTCCGCCTGCTCCGCCTGCGGCAGGCAGCCGGTCACGAGGACGACGCGGCCGGGTTCCTCGCGCTTGAGCCTCGCCGCCGTGCCCAGGTGGCCGGCGAGACGGTCGTCCGCGCTCTTGCGCACCGTGCAGGTGTTGTAGACGAGCACGTCGGCCGCCTCCGGGGCGTCCGCGCGCTCAAGGCCTTCGGCCTCCAGGAGCGCGCGGATCCGCTCGGCGTCGTGCTCGTTCATCTGGCAGCCGAACGAGCGCAGGTAGTACCGTGCCGGCATCCCGATCACCTTCTGGTCGCGCAGTGGCGACGCAGCGCCGCGGCGTCCGCTACTTCGCGATGTCGACGGCGCGGCTTTCGCGGATGACGGTCACGCGGATCTGGCCCGGGTAGTCGAGCTGGCCCTCGATATCGCGGGCGATCTCGTGCGCCAGCAGCGTCGTCGCGTCGTCGTCGATCTCGCCCGGCTTGACCATGACGCGGACCTCGCGTCCCGCCTGCATGGCGAAGCACTTCTCCACGCCCTTCTTGCTCTCGGCGATGTGCTCGAGCGACTCGAGACGCTTGATGTAGTTCTCGAGCGACTCGCGGCGGGCGCCCGGACGCGCGGCGCTGATCGCGTCCGCGGCCTGCACGAGGACGGCCTCCACGGTCTGCGGCTCGACGTCCTGGTGGTGCGCCTGGATCGCGTGGCAGACGCTCTGCGACTCGCGATACTTCTTGCAGAGTTGCTGTGAGATGTCGGCGTGCGATCCGTCGACCTCGTGGTCGACCGCTTTGCCGATGTCGTGCAGCAATCCGGCCCGTTTGGCGATCTTGACGTTGGCGTCGAGCTCCGCGGCCATGATGCCGGCGAGGTGCGCGACCTCGATGGAGTGATTGAGCACGTTCTGGCCGTAGCTGGTGCGGTACTTGAGGCGCCCGAGGACCTTGACGAGTTCGGGCGCCACGCCGTGCACGTTGGTGTCGAAGCAGGCCTGCTCGCCGGCCTCTTCCATCGCCGCCTCGACCTCGGCCTTGGCGGCCGTGTAGGTCTCTTCGATGCGCGCCGGATGGATGCGCCCGTCGGTGATCAGCTTGGTGAGCGTGAGACGGGCGGTCTCGCGGCGGACGCCGTCGAAGCCGGAGAGCACCACGGCCTCTGGGGTGTCGTCGATGATGAAGTCGATGCCGGTGATGTTCTCGAGCGTGCGGATGTTGCGACCCTCGCGCCCGATGATGCGCCCCTTCATGTCGTCGGACGGCAGGTTCACGACCGAGACGGTGGTCTCCGCGACGTGGTTGGCGGCGGTTCGCTGGATGCTGAGGGAGAGGATGTTGCGCGCGCGCCTGTCGGCCTCTCGGCGCGCCTCTTCCTCGATCTGGCGGACGAGCTTGGCCATCTCGTGACGCGCCTCGTCTTCGGTCTGCCTGAGGAGCATCTCCTTGGCCTGGGCGGCGCTGAGTCCCGAGATGCGCTCGAGCTGGATCATGGCCTCGTCGTGAGAGCGCTTGAGCTCGTCGGCCAGTCGCTGGCTGTTGGCGTCCCGGTCGCGGATGGACTGCTCGCGCCGGTCTTGCTCCGCGCCTCGCGTGTCGATGGACTCTTCGCGCTGTAGCATACGCTGCTCGGCCTTGCCGAGCTCCTCGCGGCGGTCGCGCAACTCGCCCTCGACCTCGGTGCGGACACGGTGCACCTCTTCCTTTGCCTCGAGGCGCGCCTCCTTGACGATGGTCTCCGCCTCGCGGCGCGCATCCTTCAGCAGCTTGTCGGCCTCGCGCTCGGCTCCCGCGAGCTTGCCGGAGGCGAGATTACGGCGGATGAAATACCCGACCGCCAATCCGACCGCCAGTCCGGCGACGATATACACCGCAGTCATCATTCCCTCTATCCCTTCGCAGGTCGCGCGGCACGAAAAAGGCCGGGCAACGCGCCCGGCCTGCGCCACGCTCGCACGTGCAAACGATACCGACGACTGCAGCTGTGACTACGCCCAGGGATCAGGACGAACGTAGGTTCGCACAACCTCCTGATGCTTCCATCGTGGACCCCTGGTTGATCGGTTCAGCCTATCGGCGCCGAAGCGCCGTCTGTATCGCTGTGCAAGAGCGAGAATGGAATACACAAAGCACGCGCACACGTCACGCGTCCCGATAGTACGTGACGGCGCCACGCAGAGTCAATTCAGAGAGGCCGGCCTTCCGCCTCGCGCCGGCCACGGCTCTTCTCGCGAACCTCCGCGCTCAGGCCATCGGCCTCCTGGCGTACATCTCCACGCGGCGTTCGTGCTCTTCTCTCCCTACCGGACACGCGTCGAGGCAGATCAGGCACTCGTGGCTGCCTCGCGGCGAGTAGTGCCCCGCCCACTTCTCCCACGCCTTGTTGGGCTCTGCCAACATCTCCTGCGGGACGATGCACTTCCAGAAGTCGACCTTCTTGCCCGGCTCCACCCCCTGAGAAGGACCCGGGATGATCGCCTGAGTCGGACACGCCTTGATGCACAGATCGCAATCCCCGCAGAGGTCCTCGGTGAAGGGGTCGTCGTACGGCAGGACGGCGTCGGTCACGACGCAGGCCCAGCGCACGTGAGGGCCCAGTTGGGGCGTGATGCACAACGTCTGCTTGCCGATCCACCCGAGACCGGCGAGCGTCGCGGCCGCCTTGGCGTGGACGAAGTGCGTGACGGCCGTCTTGTAGCCCGCCTCGCGAACGGCCTCGGCGAAGCGGTGCGCGCGGGCCTCCGTGATCTCGTAGTACATGTTGTAGTACTGCGAGCCGGGGATGTCGTCGAACGGGATAGCCCCGTCCGGCAGCACCGAGGTGACGACGGCATTCTGCATGGGGTCCCAAATGTGCATGCCCATGACGATCACGCTCTTCGCCTCGGGGAGAAACCCCGTCGGCACGTCGAGGCAGCGATTGGGAGGGAACGGCACAGCGCCCAGCTCGTCGGCGGCGACCACGCCGAACAACTCGAACCCGTGTTCGCCTGCCTCGGCACGCAGTCGATCTTTGAGCTCTGCTGACATGGCTGACCTCGCTTTCTACCGGGCGGACACGTCGTGCCCCGGTGTGGGGTCGCGGGGCGACTGATTCGCTCCCGGACCACGCGGACATATGGATCCGCCGGGTGTGAGTGCAGCCCCGGCCGACTGGTCGCAGTATAAATGGCGGCTGGTCAGGAGGCGACGTCAACCGTTGGGAGACCGAGCCGGCGGGCCTCGCTGGCGCCTCATGGAAGCGGTCGCTAGACTGCCGTAGGAAACACGGGTTCCGGCCGCGAGGACGGTGGACGATGGGCATCTTCAGCAAGCCCGATTTCGAGCAGATGAGGCGCTCCGGCGATATGCCACGCCTCATCCACTGGGCGCTGTACGACAAGGACCGGGAGTCCAGCCGGGCCGCGATGGCCTCGCTGCAGAAGGATGTCCCGGCTCTCGTCGAGTACCTCTACGACACGGCGGTCGAGGCACAAGCCAACACCCTCGGGCGGCGCCGCAAGATGCTGCCCACGCGCAACGTGAAGCTCCTCGACGAGGCCGTGAAGGCACTGATCCGCCTCAGGGCCCGGTCGGTGGGCTGCGTCGTCGACGCGGTCAGCGTGTACGACCGCTACGGAAGTTCGGACGAGCACGTCAGGCACCTCTTCCTCCTGCTCGCCTTCGAGGTCCTCGAGAAGATCGGTCGCCCTTCTGTCGCCGGACTGCAGGAGCTGGCCGGCGACCGGCATGACGATGTGGCCAAGCTGGCGCGGGAGGCTCTCGCACAGTTTGAGGCGCGCGGCCTGGTCGGCGAGAGCGATGACCCTGACGACGACTCCGACGAGGACGACGAATAGGCTCGAGCACGCACTGCCTCCGCATGGCTCGGGCGCCAGCGGTGCTGCTTCGCCGTGCACCTCGGATTGTACCCGGCAGGTAGCGGGTATGGCTCGGTCATATTCCCGAGACTCAAAGGGGGCGCGCGATGGCGTACAGTATTGTGGTCGGCTACGACGGGTCTGAAGGCGCTGGCAAGGCCTTGGACGCAGCCATCGAATGGGCCAAGACGGTGGCCGACGGAGAGATCATCGTCGCCTGCGCTCAGGGTCGCTCAGCCCCGGCGATAGGGTTCCGCGGTGCGGAGTTCGGCGTCGAGGAGATGTGGGACCAGGTCGAGAAGAGGATCGAGGCGGATCTCTCCGAGGCAGTGGCCAGGGTGACAGCCGCCGGGGTACGCGTCGCGACGGCCTGCACCCCGGACCCCCCGGACATCACCATCATCACCGTAGCGCAGGACGCCGGCGCCCGCCTGATCGTCGTGGGCGCCAAGGGAGCCGGAGAGCGGCAAGGCCAGCGCACGGTACTCGGATCGACGACGACCAAGGTGCTTCACGAGGCCGCGGGCATTCCCGTATTGGTCGTCTGAGCACGACCCTCACGACCTCGGGCGACGGTCTCACGACAGGAGCCTCTCCCCTGAGGGCCACGCGGGGCGTCGGGTCCGATCGCCTCGCATCTGGACGGTCGATGCCGTAGAACGCGCTTCACGCCCGGCCGCTTGGCAAGCGGATCTGCGTCGCCTGCCCGTCAGCCGTCCAGCGGATCAGCTGCTCGAGCGTCAGAGCGATGGCCGCTGTGCCTGCCGCCGTTGAGCCGCGGCGACAACGCGGAGCGCCTCTTGCAGGCCGGCTTTGGTCAGCGGTCGCAGCGTAGCCGTGTCGATCGCGTTGTCCGGCGCGCGGCCGGCGCGGATGGCATTGGCGTGGTGGCGCAGCTGCAGATGGGACATGCTGAGAAACGCCTCGCGCAATGCCTGCGCCGAGTCGCTGCCCCTCTTCCCCGCCTCCTCGACGGCGACGAGTCGATCGACCGTCGTCGGCGGCGTGACGCCGTTGGCGAACGCGAAGAAGCGCGCCAGATTCTGCACCGGCAGCAGGCCGCTCTTCTTGATGTCGACCGGACCCGTCAGACGCTGGCGGAAGCCGAGCGGCGACCGGATCTCGGAGCCGAGCCCGGCGAGCCCACTGAGGAAGCGTGCACGGCGCGGCGCCTCACGAATGATGTCGTGGAGCTCAGGCACGATGGAAAGGTCGCCGTACACGTGGCGGAGGTCGAAGCCGATCGCGGCACGGAACAGCCGGTCGGTGTCCCAGCCCCCCAGGCAGTCCGAGAACATGCGGCGCCAATCCGAGGCCTGCATGCGCCAGTCCTTGTTGTCGGCCACGACGCCGTGACTGTCGGGGCTGAACCCGCAGCGTCCCAGAGCCTCGTTCACCGCGCGCGCGAGCACACGGAAGTACTCGTTCACGCCGGCGTCGTCTGTGTCCGCGTAGGCAAGGCCGTTGTCCTGGTCCGAGGCGAGGTTGAGCTCGGTGCGAGCAGTGCTGCCGAGCGCGAGCCACGAGAAGGCGACCGGAGGCGCGCCGTGGCGCTTCATCGTCAGTTCCAGGAGGCGCGCCGTCATCGCGTCGCTGAGTGCCGTGACGATCCTCGTGAGCGCCGGCGCATCGAGGTGCGCATCGACCAGATCGACGAAGAGCTTGGGCACCTCCTCGGAGGCGTCGACCACCTCGTCCACAGTGTGCGCGGACAGGATGGCGGATCGCAGAGCGAACGGGCTGAGGGCATCCAGTGTCATCAGGCTGCTGGCCGAGAGGATGCCGACCACGGTCCCGCCGGCATCGACCACAGGCAGGTGGTTGACGCCGGCTTCCATCATCTGGACGCTTGCCTCCTGGGCCAGCGTGCGGGCGCCGACCGTCCGAACCGGCTGCGACATGATCGCGCTCACGGGCGCGTCCCCCGAAGCGCGGACCGCCACGACTTTGTCGCGCAGATCCACATCGGTGACGATGCCCAGGCCGTTGCGCGCGTTGACGAGCAGCGCCGTGAGGCGTTCGCCGGCCATCAGCTTCGCGGCGTCGGCGATCGTCAGTCCGGGCTCGCAGAAGACCGGGGCGCTGAGCATGACGGACGTGACCGGCCGCGTGCGCACGTCTGGCATCGCACGCATCGTACGCGCAGCCTTGGCCAGACGGTCGCGGAGAGTGCGCGCGATGAAGCGCGATCCCTCGGGACGGCTGAGGACCCGCAGAGCCACCTCCGCCGGGAGGCAGATTACGCGGGCATCCTCGCGTGCCCGTACCGTGAAATGGGGCGCCTCGCCGGTGAGCAGCGTCGTGTGGCCGAACACGTCGCCGCGAGACAGGATGTCGATCACGAGCCCCTGGTGCACCAACTCCAACGCTCCTTCTCGTACAACGTAGAGCTGCGTGCCTGGTTCTCCGCCCTCGACCAGTACGGACTTGCCGGCAGGCACGGACTGCTCAGTCGCCACAGCGGCAGCATGCTCGAGGGTCTGGCTGCTCAACCCGTCGAAGGGCTGGAGCCGCGCCAGGAAGCGAGCGTTCGCCGTCAGAGACGGGGTGTCGCCGGTGTCTTCGTGACCATTCATGGAATCGTGAGTATCGCACAGCCCGCCGCTGCAGATCGGCTGGGCTGCGGATGCCCTGGTACATCCCGCAAGACCCAGAGGGACGGACTCCGCTCGTGAGACCGTCCTCCGGGGTCGTGCGGGTCACGGCTCTTGGAATGACGAGGGCCGCGGCGGAGGCTCGAAGCCTCCGCCGCGGCCCACAAACGTCGCCGAGCGACGTTCCTCCGGTCTTAGGTCCAGAAGATGACGTAGCCGATGGTCATGCTGGCGAGACCGCCGGCGATGGCGATGTACGGGCGAATCCCAGCCCGCTTGGGACCGAGCTCGGTCTCCCCCTCCGGGATGAGGTCGTCCCACATGTGCTCCGGGAACTTCCCCTGGTCGGTGACGTAGTGTCGGTAGAGGAAGAAGGGAATCGCGATGAGGGCGGAGATCCAGCCCATGAGCAGCGTGCCCTCGCCCCAGTAGTTGGCGCCGGCGCCCAGCAGGAACGCGTTGAAATATGCGAAGCAGGCGCCCAGGACGAACAGCGGCATCGGAGCCTTGTAGGGCCGCGGCACCTTGGGATTGTCGATGCGGTGGATCCAGCCCGCGTTGAGATTGAGGAAGTTGAAGATCATGTAGTTGCAGTTGGACACCGCGAGTACGAACACGTAGTCCGACATCAGCAGCAGGACCAGGTTAAAGACGAGGTCGGTCCACATCGCGTAGGTCGGCACATGGTGGTTGTTGAGGTGGCTCAGGTACTTGGGCAGCCAGCCGTCCTGGCCGCCCTGGAAGAGCGTGCGCGACGAGCCGGACATGGCCGTCATGACCGCGACGATGACCGTGAAGAACAGCAGAACGATGATGATGTTCGACAGGATCTCTCCGGCGTTGATCACCTGGGCCCATGCGTCGGCGACGTACAGTCCGGAGGAGATCTCAGGCGACGAGAGGAACTCCGTACCGAGGACGCCCTGGAATACGAAGGGAATGAGCGTGTAGCAGAGGATGCAGAACACCCCTGACCACAGGATGGCCCGCGACATGTCGCGGGCGGGGTCCTTGAACTCGCTCATGTAGCACACGGCCGTCTCAAAGGCATAAGCCGACCACGCGGCGATGAAGAGGCAGCCCATCACAGCCTGCCAGCCCACCAGGTCCCACGCGCCGTTCGCGGGTGTGAACGGCGAGAAGTTGCTCATCATCACGTCGCCGGTGATCAGCGGCACGATCGAGAGGACCAGCAGCGGGGTGATGGCGCCGATAGTCAGGATGGTCTGGACGCGTGCCGTACGCAAGATGCCATAGTGCTGGATGTTCCACACCGCGAGGATGATGAGAGCGCCGATGATGAACACCGCGTTGATGCGCAGTGAGAGACCATCCTTGAGGAAGTCCAGATTGACCAGTGTGATCTGCCACGTGTTGATGGTGGCGTCCGGTGCATAGAAGATCGACAGAAGATAGCCGGCTCCAAGCCCCGCCCCGATGGCCAGCACCGGCGTCCACGCCAGCCAGTTGCACCACAGGGAGATGGGCGCCGTGATCTTGCTGTACCGGATCCAGGCGGTGGCTCCGTGTACGGCCGTGCCGCCGGACTTCTTGGGGTGGAGTCCTGCGATCTCGGCATACGTGAACGCATCGACGAAACCGATCAGGACGGACACCGTCCAGATCAACGGCGCAACGGCGCCGGCGCCTCCGGAGATCGCGCCCATTGAGAACAGGATGAGGGCCGGAACACCCGCGGCCACGAAGAACGCACCCTTCCAGGTGATGGCCCGGACCATGTTGGTGTCGCTACGCGACTTGGCGTAGTCGTCCCCCTGAAGTTTGTTGTCTGCCATAGAGCTGCTCCCCTGTTAGCTGTCAAGCACGTGCTGGTCGTTGGTCACGACCCAGTCCCCTACTCACGTCTTGTGCCTCTGATGGCGAACTAGTGACCTGAACGACAGGTCACGCCGGCATCGCCTCGCCAGGTCCATGGTTCTGCGCTGGCTGCGCGATCGTGTCTCTGGGCTCCCCCCCTTGCGCTTGCTCAAGCTACGTGGGCCCAGTCACGTGGGCTCCGCACGTAGTCAGACGACCCTACCGCCGAAAACGTGTTCGTCAACAGGTACTGCTTCGTAACTCACAAGAAAACAGGGCGGGGAGCAGCCCGCGGCTCCCCGCCCTGTTGTTGAGTCGATCATCTGAAGCTGCTCTCGCTACGAGACCAGTTCCTTGCACTTGGTGACGCCGAGCGAGGCGTTGGCCCCGTAGGCGTCCGCGCCGATCTCGTTGGCCCACTCGACGCTCACCGGAGCGCCGCCGATGATGACCTTGACGCTATCGCGCAGGCCGGCGTCCTTGAGGGCCTGTATGGTCTCGGGCATCTTCGGGATGGTGGTCGTCAGCAGGCCACTCATGCCGACGATCTGCGGCTTGTGCTCCTTGACGGCGGCCACGAAGTCGGCGGGAGTGACGCCCTTGCCGAGGTTGACCACCTCGAAGCCTGCCCCTGAAAGCAGCATGGCCGCGAGGTTCTTGCCGATGTCGTGCATGTCGCCTTCGACGGTGCCGATGACGACCGTGCCGAGGCTCATGCTCTCACCGGCCGCGAGGTGCGGCTTGATGATGTCCAGGCATGCCTGCATGATCCGGGCACTGAGCAGCACCTCGGGGATGAACTTCTCTCCGGTCTTCATCTCGTCGCCGACTACGTCCATGCCGGGCAGCAGCGCCTCGTTGAGGATATCGCGGGCCGAGGCCCCGCCGTCGATCAGCTGCTGAGAAGCAGCGGTGGCGGCGTCGTCACCGTTGATGATCATCTGCTTGAGAGACTCAAAGTCTGCCATAGGATCCTTTGTCCTCCATGTCGTGGGTTTGTTGCGAAGCTCCGGGCCTCAGACGACGCCCGCGTCCTTCTCGCTCTTCGACACGATCGCCTTGATCTGGTCCACGACGTCGCTCGGCAACTCCTCGACCTTGTGGTCCGCCACGAGCTCCTTGGCCTTCTCCTTACAGCGGTAGTACAGATCGGTGCCGCCGTCCATGTCCCATTCCTCGCGGACGCGACGGTCGATGAGCCCAGCCTTCGACTGGTGAGCACGCATCATCTTGAGCGTGCTCATACGCGAGAGAAAGTCCTCCTCGGACCCTACCTCGATGATCTCGTCGACCATGAGTGTCTCGTCGTTCGTGGGGATGCCACGGAGAATGTACTTGGCCATGCGCGCGATCTCGTTGTCCATCACAAGCACGCCGTAATCGATGGTGACGCCCGACTCGATCATACCCGCACCGTAGATCTGGTTGGCTCCTCCCAACGCAGGAATAAGTCCGGTGATGGTCTTCTCGTGTGCGGTCTGCACGTCGCCACCAAGCTTGGAATCTGACTACAACCCGGCCACGTAGCTGGGCAGCTCGTAGAACCTGGCCATCGCGGGGACGGCCGCGCTGATGAGGGCGAGCTCCGGCGTGCCGACGGTGGCCGCGGCACGCTGCAGGTCGAACGCAGTGGTCGAGCTACCGTAGATGCACTTGGCGCCCTTCTCGGCGAGCTGGGCCAGCACGATGCCGCCGAGCACCTCCGAGTTGTGCGTCACCATGGTCCCGGCCAGGGTCACGGGGGCGGAGCCGCCGGACATGGCCATGGACAGCGGCATGGCGATCTGGTGCGCGCGCGCCGCTTCGATGATGCAGCCGGTGAACTCACCCATCAGCTTGAGGGGGCTCACGGGGCAACTCAGGAACTCGAGCATCGGCCGTTCGGCGAGCTTGTCGTGACCGCCGACGACGGCAGCCGCGGCGTCGATGTGGAGCCGGGCGCCGTGGTGGCCGAGCGCCAGGCTGCAGATCGGCTTGGTTGTGTTGGCGAGCGTCGCCTCGATGAGGTGCGCCTCGGCGACCTCCGGCGGCACGTCGGTGGCCGTCACTGCGATGGTGTAGACCTCGATGTCGTCCAGGGCATCGACGAGACGGGCGAGATCTGCGACGTCCTTCTTCGTCGTCGGGCGCAGCTGGCCGTCCCACGGATCGACGGCCTTCACTCCCTCGGCGAAGTTGGTGTAGGTCACACGCCGGCCTTCGAGCACGACGTCCTTGTCGGGCGTCCGGCCACACAGCGTGACCGTCGACGGAGCCCAGCTGACCGCCTCCTCGAGGACGTGCTGCGGGATCCTTACCTTCTTCGTGGCGCGGTCGACTTTGCAGCCGCCGTCGGCGAAGAGGTCGATCGCCTCGTCGTCCTCGACCCAGAGCCCCGCCGTCTCGAGTACCTCGACGGTGCCCCAGTGGATGGCCTGCATCTCTTCCGGGGTGAACACGTCGATGCCGACGCCCCCGTTATGTTGAATCCCTGCATGCTGACTTCGAATCACACTTCCCCCTTTGTGGTGGCGGTGATGATGCGGCGGCCGCCACGAGCCATGGCCGCCGCGCGACCTGTGCTCAACTCTCACCCCTCTCCGAATCTCGCATTCACGTTCTCCAGTCCTCGCCGCCGCCGTCAGAGAAGACGCAACGGGCGAGGCTGTTCCTGCTGTGCAAGTATCGCACCATGCAGCGGGGATAAGTCAACGTCCGTACCATCGGCTCCCGAGGCGAAGACGCGCTGGCCGAAGGTGACGTTTGATACCCCCTGGGGTATTACCACTATGACAACCTCAGAAAGGTAGTGCACATGATTGGAGAGGCAGATATCCAGCCCGGGATCTGCGGATTTCGCACGCGTGCGCGGGCGGAGACGACCGACGGCCGCTCCGTGAGTATCGCGCTCGAGACCGACTGCGACAACGTCACCCGTTTCGCGGCGCTGCTCGAGGAGCAGTCGCCGCTCGACGCGTACAACGAGATCAACCCGCGGACGGAGAACACCGTGCTGGCTGCCGGCCGGCAAGGCATGTGCTGCACCGACTGCATCGTTCCGGCGTCGGCGCTGAAGGCCCTGCGCGTGGCAGCGGAACTGGCGTTCGCGAAAGACGCGATCGTAGAGATCTCGGTAAGCTGAGACCGCTGTGGCCGGCGAGGAGTCTGGAGACCCCTCGCCGGCCAAAGTGTCGCACCGCTGCAGTTCCAGACCGCCTGCCGAAGCCGTCACCCGGCCGCTCAGACCGGGACCACGAGCACGGGCACGCGGGCGGTGTGCAGGAGCTCGGTAGTCGTCGATCCGAGGGTCGTGGACTCTTCCGTCGTACCCGCGCCTCTGGCGCCCACGACGATCATTCGAGCTCCGGTCTCCTTGGCGACGCCGACGACGATCGCCGCGGGGTTGCCGCGGCTGCAGGCGGTCGCGGCTTGCAGCCCTGCGGCGCGCACCGTCTCGGCGGCAGTCTCCAGATCGGCGACGATCTTCTCTTCCATCTCATCCCAGAGCTTCTCCATCTCCATGGCCGCCTTCCACATGGGCTCGTAGCCCAGCCAGCCGGGAGTGCGGTCGTGACCACAGGTGATGACGATCTCCGCGTCGGGCATGTCCTTGGCCAGGTCGATCGCCTGCGTCAGCGCCGCCTTGGCAGTGCCTGAGCCGTCGTATCCCACTACGATGGTGTTCGCCATTCGGGCCTCCTTCTCGAGATTTCGCGTGTCCTTGAAAGAGCCAAGGTGAGGCCACGCCGCCCGTCCGGGCGGCGTGGCCTCGGTTCCGCTATTCCTGCGTAGTCTGCGTCGGCATCAGCCCGTCTCGCGGACTCCGGCGAAGAACTCCGCGTGATCGTCGACCGGCTGGTCGGCGATAGCGTCGAGCTTGGCCTGCGGCGAGCGCGGGGTGAGCAGACTCACCACGACGAGCGTGACCACGCCGGCGATGACGCCCCAGACGGCGTAGCCCAGCCACGTATCGGCGAGCGCTTGCGGCCAGTAGACGTACTCGAACGTGTACTTCTCGACGAAGTAGCCGATGCCGGCCGTCAGACCACCGACGGCCGAGCCCGCGAACGCGCCCTGGAGGGTAGCCCTCTTCCAGAACATCGACAGCACAGGGACGGCCACCGCGGCGGAGAGCACGCCGCTGGAGAGGTAGTACGCATCCCAGAGCCCTTGGGGCAGTTGGTCGATCAGGAACGCCACGGCGATCATGATGACGACCACGATGAGCGACCAGGCGCGGCTCCACGACATGATCTTCGCGTCGCTCCAGCCGCGCTTGCGGTACACGAGCGGCTGCAGGATGTCGTAGCTGATGTTCATCGCGCAGACGTTGGTGAACGTAGCCATCGTCGACATGGAGAGGCCGGCCAGCATCGGGAACAGGATGATCAGCGCCCAGACCGGGAACTCCTGGCTCATGAACACGGTGAGGATGGAATACGCGTCACCGCCGAGCACGGAATCGAATGCGGTCTCCGGCGGGAACACCACCAGCGCGAACAAGCCGATCAGGCTCGAGAAGAGAAGCACGAAGATGACGTTGTACACGAGGTTGGCCCAGATGCCCTGGCGGGCCGCCCTCGTGGTCTTTGCTGACTGAGCCTTCAGCCACCAGTCCTCCTCGACGACCCACCCCGGCAGCAGTGCGATGATCGAGACGAAGATGAACGGCACTCCCAGGCTGAACAGGCTGAGGCCGTTGTAGCCCTCTCCGCTCCCGGGCGGCACCACCCTCTGGAGGTAGTCGATCATGCTCACGCCGCTCGGCAGGTCGCGGAAGGCGACGACGGCGATGGCCACGGTGACGATGGTCACGAAGATGATGGCCATGAAGAACTGGACGATGTTCGAGTTGATGACCGAGTGGAAGCCGCCGAGCCACATGTAGATGGCGATGGGGACGCTGAAGGCCAGGTACATGACCCAGGGCTCCACCCCGAACTCCGGAGCCACGATGTGGGCGATGGTCCACACCTCGGCGGCAGACCAGACGATGAAGCAGAAGATGTTGAACGGGCTGACAAGCACACGCAGCGACAACCCGAAGCGGTTCTGCAACATCTGCGGCTGCGAGATGGCCTTGATGCGGCGCACCCACGGAACCAGGATCACCATCACGAAGAGGAGGATGAACCAAGGCACGACCATCGCCCAGATCCCCCCGAGTCCGTACATGTAGGTGTTGAAGATGGCCCAGGTGATAAAGCCGATCAGCAGCCAGCCCGCGGCGATGCTCATGCCCACGATCAGGGCCTTCGTCTGGCGGCTCGCCACCCAGTAGTCGTGGCCTTGGTCGGCGGCGTCCTTCTTCCTCATCTTGTTGTAGATCGTCGCACCGATCCACAGGATGATGACGAAGTACACCGCCATGGCCGCCCAGAACCAAGGTGCATAGTCGCCAATCTCGGCCGCGATCAAATGCATAATCTCCCCCTAATGGTCGTTGACCGGTTATGCCCGGCCCACGGTCGCAACGCCGTCGTGGGCCAAGAGTCCGTACCCGCCCGTCTCAGAGCAGAGTCGACATCGTGTCCGCCTCAACCCCCTTCCCTGCGCTCTCCGGACCGGGTCCGGAATACTCCCCTGCGAGCGTACCGGGCGGCAGAGCCTGTCGCGACGCGACCTGCTCTGCCGCCCTCGTGTCTACCAGCTTCGGCTCAGTTCTCCATCAGCTTGTTGACCTTGCGCACGCCGTCGTTGGCGTCTTCGGCGTAGGCATCTGCGCCGATCTTCGCGGCCCACTGCTCGGTGCAGGCGCCACCGCCGACGATGACCTTGTACTTGTCGCGCAGGCCCGCTGCCTTGAGGGCCTCGATCACGCGAGTCTGCTCGCGCATGGTCGTCGTGAGCAGCGCGCTCATGCCGATGACCTTGGCGCCGACCTCCTCGGCCTTGGCGATGAACTTGTCGCCCGAGATGTCACGGCCAAGGTCGTGCACCTCGTAGCCGTTGGCGCGCAGGAACGCGACGACGATCGTCTTGCCGATGTCGTGGACATCGCCCTGCACGGTGCCGATGACGACGGTGCCCTTCACTTCGACCTCGCCCTCGGGCAGCGCCGCGTTACACACCTCGGCGGCGCCGGTCATGGCGTCGGCGGCGAGGACGAGCTCGGGCAAGAACACCTCGCCGCGCTCGAACAGGTCGCCCATCGCCGCGATACCCGGGATGAAGCCGTTCTTGAGGATGTCGTCCGGCGCCACGCCTGCAGCCAGGGCCTTGGTGGCTGCATCGACTGCCGCCGGCCTGTCGCACGCGCGGATGGCATCCTTTGCTGCCTGGTAGAAGTCTTCGTTTGCCATGCTTGTGACCTCCATCGGTCAGGTTAGGCTGAGCAGTTTGGGACTGACGCTGCGCCCTGCGCTCAGCTCATCTGCCCCTTGAGAATGTCGACGGCCGCGATCTTGATGTCCAGGAGGTCGGCGATGCGAGACTTCGCCGCCAGCCCCTTGGACAGACCGGGAACGGCCTCGATGAGGCCGATATCGAGCTCCTCGCGCAGGTTGCGCATGACAGTCGAGTCGGACAGGTCGAACGCGCTCACGTGAAGCTTGTCCGCCACGTACTTCTTCGCCTCCGGAAGCCTCATCCGGTAGTTGAGCTGCATCCGTGCCACCAGATCTCCAGCGGTACGAATGCCACCCATGCCGGAGGCAATCGCGTGGGTCAAGGACATCCCGAAGGGATCGCCCACACCCACCTACAACCCATCGACCTTGGCGATCTCGACCATGGCGACGCTGGCGCGGCTGAGGGCGTCGACGGGCGGTGTCTCGAACATCGGCGTGCCGCCCACGCCCATGCCCACGTTGGCGTGGATCGGGATGGTGGACTGCTTGCAGACTTCTTTGACGAACGTCACCGCGCGGGCGACGTTCCAGGCCGCCGACTTGTTGGTCTTGGTGTTCACCACCGGACCGAAGATGTCGGCGCCGGCCGCCTCCACCATCTTGAGCTGGTCCTGCGGCCACAGGCCGGCGAGCCTCTTGCCCTTGTACTCGACCTCGCCGTGCATGCCGAGGATGAACTCGCCCGACATCCCGACCTCGATGCCGAGATCGGTGGTCTTCTTGAGCTCCTCCACCGTCTTGAGCGTCGCGAGGAAGTCGGCGTCGCCGGCAGATGCGGTGGTGTCGAAGTCGATACCGTCGGCGCCGACCTCAGCCATGCGCTTGCACACGAAGATCATGTCCTCCATGCACAGTTCGGCGGCCTTCATCTCTTCTTCGCGTGCCTCTTCGACCTTCATCATGCCGAGCAGATCGGCCGGGTTCGTGTACGGCCCGTCCGGCGTGTAGTAGAGCCCCATGTTCGGCATCGCGCCGTACAGGATGGGGAACACCGTGGTCGCAAGCAGGCGCTCGATCGCCACCTGATCCAGCGAGACCATCGGCTTGGCCGGCTTGAAGGAGTAGTCGATCCAGCCGAGTTCCATGGTGTCGAAGGCGAACACGCGCTCGAAGACTTCGACTGCCGCTTCGCGGCTGATAGGCAGGTGGGCACCGCTCGAGAGCTGTGACGACACGAGCGTGCACGCCGTTTCATCCTTGGTCAGGGGTACTTCGTGACCGGGCTCGACGCCGATGACTCTCCACGGCGCCGAGAAGATCTCCATGAGCTTCTCGATCTCGCGTTCTTCGAGCGGTGGGACCTTGCCCTTGTCGGCGGCATCCTCGGATGCCTCGATGATGTCTTGACGGAGCTCGTCGGGAGTCATCTCGACGGCTTGACCGTCACCCATGCGGGTCCAGATCTTGCTCACTGCGTCACACCTCCGTTGGAGTGAGAAAGCGCGGAGTCAAGGCGCACCGGGCGGTGGACGTGCGTAGCCTCGCTTGAAGAGCCGTGCGCCCCTTGTGAGGGACTTGATGGACCGACTGGGTCGCGTCGTGTGGAGCATCGCCATCCGGCGCCCTACCATTCGTCCGGCTGCCCACGCGTACCCTGACAGCGACCGAGACCTCACGGTCGCTCGCTGCGGAGTCGCACAACTTCTGCCGCAGTCGAGCGACGATGCCATGTTGTACGCAATGTATGGCGGGAGAGCCTGTACGTCAACACACTGGCAGATTGGCACAGACTTGCACAGAAGTCCCCGACCGCTACTCTGGGGGACAGCGCAGCGACTGAACGGGCCCGATCAAGCCGCCAAATGTCTGCCACAGGCGGCAGAATCGGCGCGTCACGCGCGCCGGCGCTCGGGGTCGTGCTGCCAGATCCAGCGCGTCCGACCCCGCGCACCACCTCAGGTGTACGGGAAGCCGACGCGCACGTCCCCGTCCTCGACGGTTATCGGGACCGTCAAGGGTCCGCCCGTGATCGCCGCCACTTCGCTCTCGGCTTCGCTGTCCGTGGAAATGTCACGCTCCTCATAGGCATCTCCACGCTCGTCGAGATATCGGCGCGCAGCATCACAGTACGGGCAGTCGGGTCTCGTATACAGGGTCAACGTCATGTGCATCCCTTCGTCCGAGTCGCGCGGCGCCGGTGCGGGTTGTGAGGCAAGGGTACCCGGGCGATCGGGTCGGCGCACCAAGCGATTCCTGAGACGGGCGCCACAGGCAGGGTCCGAGACTCGGTCACGTGCCTGCGGCCGATCGTCAGCGGCGCCGGACACTACGGCGTGGTCGGCGGTCCAGCTCGCCGCAGTCAGCCCGATTGCCGCTCGGAAGACGCGGGTTCCGCACTGGTCGCGCTCGGTTCTGGCGACCCTCCCGAATCGGCCGGCGGTACCTCGGCGGGCCGGCTCTTCGGGTCGACAGGGGCAGCGACGCCCTTCTCACGCTTGCCGCCGCTGCGCTTCGCGCCGGCAGGGTCGCCGTTGTCGATCTCGGCGGGTTTGGCCGGCCCTTCCGCCTGCATCCGTTCCCATGCGTGGACGCGCAGCTTGGCGATGCCGTTGGCGTCGACGATCGAGAACACGTACATCAGCAGTCCGCCGGCCATGCGACCGACGGCCGAGATGTCAGGCGTCGTCAGCATGAACGTGATGAACGCCCCAAACACCATGCCGGCCTGCATGATGAC
>DASRZL010000008.1:0-5305 GCA_035686425.1 Thermoleophilia bacterium | reverse complement strand
GACAAGGGATGGTCAGCGCATGACAGGCAAGTACAAGGCAATGCTCACGGCCCTCGCGGTCGTCGTGCTCGGCGCCGCTCTGCTGGTGCCGATAGCCGGCGCCAGCGGCGCGGGCACGTCCAGCGAACCGAGCGGCATGATGGGCGGCGGCACCTGGGGCGACTCCTGGTGTGGCGGCGGCATGTGGACCGGCTCCGGATCATGGGGCGGCACCGGCATGTGGGGCACCGGCTCCGGCGCCGGCTGGCTCGCCGACAACCCGGCGGCCCGTGAAGCCTGGCTGCAGCTCAAGGCCGATCACCTGGCCGCGATGCAGACCTGGCGCGACGACTACAAGGCCGACCTGAGGAGCCCCGAGGCGCAGCAGGCGCTGCACGAGCTCTGGACCGGCTCCTGGAACGACATGAAGGCCTTCTACGAGCAGCACGCGGGCGATGCTGCGTGGACCTGCCCCTCCGACGGCATGTGGGTCGGTTGGGACGACGGCACGATGACGGGCCACCACGACTGGGACGCGCGTCACATGTGGGGCACCGGCCATGGCGCCTCCTGGATGGCGAACCATCCCGGCGCCCTGCGTCAGTGGCTCACGATGCGGGCCAAGCAGACTGCCAAGGCGACCGCCTGGCAGCACCGCTACGGCGACCATCCCCGCAGCCGCGCGGCGCGGACGGCTCTGAAGACCCTGCGTGCCCACCAGCGCACGCAGGTCAAGACCTTCTACCGTCATCACCACCTGAAGGTGACCAGCAGCCGCATGCGCGACGGCGCCGGCGGCTGGATGGGCCTCGGCGGCATGTGGGGCGGGTTCGGCTGGTAAACCCCGCGCTCTAACCCGCACGGGCGAGCGCGATCCAGCGACCCCGGTCGGGGGCTTCCATCCCCCCGGCCGGGGTCGCAACGGCTTCGCATCACGGCCCCGTGGGAAGACTGATGTACTACGAGGTTAGCAACGTGAGAGAGGTGCTACTCGCATGATGTGGGACGGCAACGGAAACTGGGGTTCGAGCGACTGGGCGACGCTCGCCCTCATCGTCATCGCTGTGATCGCCGTCATCGTGGCGATCGTCTTCCTCGTGCGCTATCTCAGTAGAACCGGCGGCACATCGTCCACGGCGGCGGTTCCACCGGCATCGGCGAGCGGGCAGGAGTCACCCGAGGACATCCTCAAGCGCCGCTACGCCGCCGGCGAGATCGGTCGCGACGAGTACCTCCAGAAGCTCGGCGACCTCTAGCGTGGCGCGCTCGCGCCGCAGGGACCTCCTGATCGTCGCCGCCGCGCTCGCGGTCGCCGCTCTGGCGACGGTCGGCGTCTTCGTGCTCCGCTCCCAGGGCTCCGCCCCCGGATCCTCCGTCTCCAGGGGCGAGGTCATCTTCCAGTCCGGGACCGACGCCAGCGGCGACCTCATCCCGCGCAGCTCGAGCGACGGCGGCATGATGGACGGCGGCGGGATGATGGGCGGCGGCGGGATGATGGGCGGCGGCTGCGCGAGCTGCCATGGCTCCGATGGCCGCGGACGGACCACAGCGGCGTTCACCGCGCCCGACATCACCTACGGCAACCTCACGGACCCGCAGGGCATGCTGGAGCCGGATGGCGGTCGTGGGCATACGTTCACGGACGCCGGCATCAAGACGGCCGTCATCCAGGGCCTTGACCCCGGTGGCAGCCGCCTGGAGGCGCCGATGCCGCAATGGCAGCTGACCGGCCCCGAATGGGCCGACCTGCTCACCTACCTGAAGACGCTGGACTGAGGGGCGGCGTACTCCTCTCCCAGCACCGGAGTGCCGCCTCATTGAACGCAGCCCCGGGCGGCAGGCTCAGCGGATCTCCATGAACCCCGCGGCCTCACAGGCTTCCAGCATCATGCGGATGTCGGCGTAGGAGGAGGGGCCTGCCGGCACGAAGCGCTCGACCATGCCGAGCGCCAGGCGCTCGCGCATCTCGCGGCCCTCGTGCATCGTCGTCAGGATCTCCTGTAGCTCGACGCGCAGCTCGAGTGGTACGCGCTTCGACACGGCGACCGGCTGGATCGTGGAGGGGCCGAGGGCGTCGATGATGCGCAGCGACCGGGCCAGTGAGGGATCGTCGCGCATCGACACGGCCAGCACCTGGGAGTCGATGGCGGAGGCGTCGACCTCACCCCCGGCGACCATGCGCAGCGCCTCCTCGTGAAAGCCGGCCGCGATCACCTCGCCGAAGAAGCCGTGCGTCTCGCCGATCTCGACGAGATGGTAGCGCGTGATCCCGTAGCCCGAGTGCGAGAGCGGCTCGTTGTAGGCCCAGGAGTGGCCACGCAGGTCGAGGAACGAGGTGAACGGGCTGTCGCGGTGGACGACGACGTCGGAGAAGTAGATCGGCCTGCCGGCGTACCTCTCGCCCTCGAGCACCGCTGCGGCGATCGGCACCGCCGGCGCGATGCCGCGCCGCTCGAACTCCACATAGGGAAGGCTGCAGACGAAGCAGACCTCGTTCTCGTCCTTCGCGCAGGCCGCGTAGTCGGTCTCGACGACCAGCTCGGTCTCGAGGCCGAGGCGGCGCCCGACCTCATCGGTGACCGCCTGATAGACCGGCATGATGGCGGGCGCGAGGAAGGTGCCGAAGCGAAGGCGGTTCATTCGTGGAGCCTCCATCCTGATCTGCGGTCCGCGGGCAGGATTTCGGTGAGTCGCTCCACCAGGGTCTCGACTTCGGCGTGCGTCGTCATGCGCCCCAGGCTGAAGCGGATGGCGCCCGCGCCGACGTCGAGGGGCACGCCCATGGCCTCCAGGACCGGTGAGAGCGTGACCTCATCGGCGTGACAGGCGGAGCCGGTGCTGGCGGCGACCTCCGGCAGCGCGGCCAGGATGTCGGCGCCGCGCCTCCCGACGAAACTCACGCTGAGCGTGTTGGGTAGCCGCCTCGTCGGGTGCCCGTTGAGGACCACGCGGTCGCCCCACGCCTTCTGCAGCTCGGCCCACAGCCAGTCGCGCTGCTCGCGCACTCCCTGCGTCCAGGCGAGGTCGGCGGCGAGCTCGGCGGCAGCGCCGAAGCCGACGTCGAGCAGGACGTTCTCGGTGCCCGCCCGGCGGCCCGACTCGTGCCCGGCGCCGTGCAGGAGCGGCTCCAGTCTGGTTCCCTCGCGGATGTACAGGGCTCCAACGCCTTTGGGACCGTAGAACTTGTGCCCGGCCAGGGAAAGCAGGTCCACGTCGAGCTCGTCCACCTTCGTCGGCACCTTGCCGACCGACTGGGCGGCGTCGCTGTGAAGCAGCAGGCCGGCCTTGCGCGTGATGCGAGCGATCTCGGCGATCGGCTGGATCGTGCCCACCTCGTTGTTCGCGTGCATCACCGAGACGAGGATGGTGTCGGGCCGGATCGCCGCGGCGATGTCGCCGGGGTCGACGAGGCCGTGAGCGTCGACGCCGACGTAGGTGATCTCGACGCCGAGGCGCTCGAGGAAGCGACAGGGCTCGATGACGGCGGGGTGTTCGACGCGCGTCGTGACGATGTGGTGCCCGTTCCCGCAGGCGGCCCAGAACGCCCCCAGCAGGGCGGCATTGTTGGACTCGGTGCCGCCGCTCGTGAACACGATCTCGGCGGGCGAGCAGCCGAGGAGGTCAGCGACTTGAGCGCGAGCAGCGGCCACGGCCTGCGCCGCCGGAACGGCTGCCCAGTGCCCGCTCGAGGGGTTGCCGTAGTGCCCGGCCAGGAAGGGCGCCATCGCGGCCTGCACTGCTGGGGCGATCGGCGTGCTCGCGTTGTAGTCCAGGTAGATCATCGGTCAGAAGACCAGCACCTTGTCGGCCTCGGCGGTGCGTGCGGTGAGCTCGCTCATGGAGCTGCGCCGCGCGCCGTCCATGACTTCATCTTCTCCCATGCCCCGTGCGTCCATGCAGGTCCCGCAGAGGAGAACCTCGCCGTTGCGGACGATCGGCTTCAGCATACGCTCGAGGTTGCTCCCGGCGGAACTGCCCACGGCCCGGAAGCGGCTACCGTTCGAGCAGGTGCTCAGCTTCCGCTGAACACAGGCCTGCGCCTACCGGGCGCCTACGCCGTGGTGCAGGGATCGCATCGACCCGCGGCCGGCAAGATCGTGCCACGCGTCACCAGGAAGTCGCTGGATCTTCGGCAGACGCGCGCGAGACGGCCGGGCTCTCTCCCAAACCCAGCTCTATCCGTGACGCCAAAGGACGGCCCAAGCGCCCGGGCCGTCCTTGACCGCTGGGATAGCATGGTGGCTCTCTCGGCATCCGTGAAGTGGATCGAGCTACGTGAACGGCACGCTGCAAGCCCTTATCTTTGATGTGGACGGCACCTTGGCCGACACCGAGCGTGATGGCCATCGCGTCGCCTTCAACAGGGCCTTCGCCGCCGCGGGACTGGGCTGGGATTGGTCGGTGGACGTGTACGGGGAGCTGCTCAAGGTCTCCGGTGGCAAGGAGCGCATCCGCCGGTATCTCCACGAGTACCGGCCGGATGTCGAGGTGAGCGGCGACACCGACGCCTACATCGCCGGTCTGCATCAGGCCAAGAACCGATTCTACGGGGAACTGGTGGCGGCCGGCGATGTGCCGCTGCGGCCGGGCGTCAAGCGCCTGGTGCTCGAGGCGCGTGTGGCGGGTCTGCGACTCGCCATCGCGACGACCACGTCGATGGAGAACGTCACCACGCTCTTGGAGCACTGCATCGGCCCTGGCGCGCCTCGCTGGTTTGAGGTGATCGGCGCCGGCGACGTCGTGCCCGTGAAGAAACCGGCGCCGGATATCTATCATCTCGTGCTGGGGGCTCTGCGTCTGCTTCCCGGGCAGTGCCTGGCGCTGGAGGATTCGGGCAACGGGCTGCGCGCGGCGCGGACCGCGGGGCTGCCGACGTTGGTGACCGTCAGCGACTACACGAGGCACGACGACTTCCAGGGCGCCGCGGTGGTCCTGGATCACCTGGGCGAACCCGAGCTGCCGGTGCGCGTCTTGGCCGGCGATCTGGGCTGCGCGCCTTACGTGGACGTGGCCGCGCTGCGCGCCCTGCACGCTGGTCAAGGTCAGGCGTGAGACTCCGGACGAGGCTCCAGCGCAGGAAGTCGCCGAGTTCGTCGCCCTCGAGCGCGCTTGGCGGCTTCCGTGCGACCAGCTGATGACGCGACGTTGCCGCTGGGCCACGTCTGCCGATCGCCCGGCCGCCCGTCTCCGGTTGGAGGACCGGTTCGTCCCCACTATCATGGGAAACGTCGAGAGGATCTATCGAGTATGTCTACTCGGGCAGCGTCGAGTGAGCCGCTCGCCGCGCCGCCGATGACCAGAGTCCACCCAAGGAGACCGTCCACCG
>DASRZL010000007.1:0-32827 GCA_035686425.1 Thermoleophilia bacterium | reverse complement strand
GTCCGGCACGGGCTGATCGGCATGGTGCGGGCCGGCGACGCTCATCTCGAGCAGAGCGCATCCGTGGTCACGACCGCACGCGGCGACGCGGAGCTGCACCAGAGCGCTTCTGTCGCGGTGGTCTCCGGGAAGGACACGTCGCTGACGATGGCGGCCGCAGTGATGGTGCCGACCATCGGCGACGTGCGCATCGACAAGGGCGCCGTGCAGTGGGTCGTCGCCGCCGGCGACGTGAGCTTCGACAAGGGCGGCTGCGCGGCTGTGGTCGCGCCGTCCGTGCGCGTCGAGCGCGGGGGCGTAGGAGTGGCCCTCGCCCGGCACGTTGAAGTGGGCGAGGGCGGCCGCGTCCTTCTGGGGCCACTCGCGGCCGTCGCGTTCGGCCTGGCGATGGGCATCGGCGCCGGCATCGCCCTGGCGGCGAGCGCCGGCTACGTCGGCATGCAGGCCTGGAAGCGCCGGCCGAACATCCCCGGGCTGCCGTGATCGTCGTCCGCCACGCAGTGGTCGCGGAAGCGCGCATCGATTGATCGCCGTGACCGCATTTAAGTGCGGGAAGCCGTAGGTACGCCGCTCGCTAAGCTGTCGTCGCGGCGCGTCAGTCCCGAAGGATACCGTTGATGGATGCACCGTCGCCGGAGTTGCCGGACGCCCAGGCCCGGGCCGCCGCCGTCCTTGCCGGGATTGCCCCGCGCGGGAGCGATGAGGCGCGGGCCGGCATGGCGCGGTACGGCATCAACACCGCGGACGCGTTCGGAGTCTCCGTGTACGAGCTCCGCCGGGTCGCCAAAGGGCTCGGCCGCGATCACCAGCTCGCCCTGGCCCTGTGGGCCACGGGCAATCACGAGGCACGCCTCCTCGCGAGCATGGTCGACGAGCCCACCCGCGTGACCGAGGCGCAGATGGACGCCTGGGCGGCGGCGTTCGACTCGTGGGACGTGTGCGATCAGGTGACGTCCAATCTCTTCGACAAGACGCCCTACGCCTGGGCCAAGGTGCGCGAGTGGAGCGGGGCGGAGGACGAGTGGGTCAAGCGGGCGGCGTTCGCCACGGCGGCCGCTCTGGCCGTTCAGGACAAGACTGCGGCCGACGAGCCCTTCCTCGAGATCCTCGAGCTGGTGCGCCGCGAGGCCGGCGACGATCGTAACTTCGTGAAGAAGGCGGTCAACTGGGCCTTGCGCAACATCGGCAAGCGGAACCTCCGGCTGCACGCGGCGGCGATCACCACGGCCGAAGCCATCCTGGTCTTGGCCGACGAGCTCGCCGCCGCGGATCGCAGGGACCCTGCCGCGCGCAGCGGCCGCTGGATCGCGCGCGACGCGCTGCGCGAGCTCCGCAGTGAGAAGACCCTGGAAAGGGTCCGGCGCCGCGGCTGAGACGCCGCCGGACGGCGGCGCAGCCGCCGCCCTCGGCGCTTCGCGCTCTGGCGGCGCTCAGGCCCCGGTAGTACTGTAGAAGTCCGCGCGGGCGCGTCCCGCTCTCATCGGCCAGGGGGTCCGATGCCGATCGCCGAGACCAACGGCTCCTTCGTCGCCACGCAACGCCGCCATCCCCGGCTGCTCCGCGCCGTCACGTGGATGCGCAGCCACCCGGTCCTGTGCGGGACGCTCGGGACCGCCGGGATAGCCGCGGTGTTCGTCATCGACATGTCCGCTCCGGGCTACTTGATGAACGGGGTCTACATCATCCCCCTGTTCTTCCTCGCCTTGGCCGTCGACGAGCGTGCCGTCGCCTTCGCCGTGGCGGTCTGCGTCGCCCTCTCCTTCTTCGTCTTCTTCTGGGAGGGTTCGGTCAGCGTGGACCACTGGCTCATCCTCCTGTACCTGGTGATGATCGGTGTCGCCCTCGTCATCCTCTCGTATCTCATCAAGCGGCTCTCCACGATCACCGCGTACTCGGTCCTGCGCGCCCAGCTCTCCGAGGCCGGCGCGGACATCCTCGGCAGCGGGCGGTCCCGCGATGATCTCGACGAGCTGCTCGAGTACGCTCTCGAGCGTCTCGGCGAGCAACTGGACGCGACCAGCGGCGTGCTGCTGTTGCTCGAGGATGGCAACTGGGTCGGCCGCGCCGGTTTCGGCTTGGGCGTCGACGCTCGCGAGGTCGTCGCCCTCTATCCGGAGGTCGCGCTCGCCTCACAGGTGCTGCGCGCCGACGCGTCCCTCTCGCGGGACTTCACCGGCGGCGACCCAGCGCCGCTGGCGCCGCTGGCCGCGTACGCGCGCCTCGAGCGGGTGCTCGTGCTGCCCATGCGCTCGCTCGATCGCGAGGTCGGCGTCATGGTGTACAACCGGCCACAGGACGAGGGCGAGTACAGCGGCGAACAGGTGGCGCTCGCCGAGGGCCTCGCCCGCTACGTCGGCGTCACGGTCGACAACGTGCGCCTCATGTACGAGCTGAACAGGCGCCGCCGCGACCTCGAGCTCGTGCGCGACTCGAGTCTCGACTTCGCGCAGAGCATCGACATGGGAGACGTGCTCGAAGCTGTCGTGAAACGCCTCATAGGCGCTCTCGACATGCACGCCTGCGACATCTACGAGATCGACGTGGACGCCGGCGTCATGCGCACCCTCGTGAGCTACGATGACGGCGCCTTCGATGCCGACGAGTGGGTCGGGAACGAGTATCCCATCGACCATTTCGCCACCAGCGGCCTCGCCATCCGCAGCCGCCGCCCTGTCATGGTGACCTCCTACGACGACCCCCGGCTCAATGACGTTGAGCGCGAACTGATGCAGCGCTGGGGGCACAAGACCGAGCTGCTCATCCCTCTGCGCATCCGTGAGCAGGTCATCGCCCTCGTCGAGTTGTTCGACGACCGCGAGGGCCGCGACTTCGAGGACGAGGAGGTCGAGCTGGCTCGCAGCATGTGCCGGTTCGCGGCGCTGGCCATCGACAAGGCGAAGCTCTTCGACCGGCAGCGCACGACCGCCGAGCGCCAGAACCGGCTCGCGCGCCGTCTGCAGCGCCTGCAGTCCTTCGCCGTTGGGCTCAACCAGCGCCTCGACCGTGCCGACCTGCAGGAGGTGCTGGACGAAGTCACGCGCGCCGCGGTCGACCTCCTGCACGTGCGCTCGGCGGCGGTCGTGGCGGGGGGCGGGGAGTACCCGGCCGTCCGCTCCCTGGCCGTGACCGGCGACGGCCCCGCGTCTCCGAGCGTGATGGCCGCGGCCGAGGCCGACCTGCTGGAGCGCTGCGCCGTGGAGATGACCCCGCCCAGGGATGAGGACCTCGCCGGCGCCGTGATCGTCGCCCCGCCCGCGGGGCGAAGCGAGGAGCTGCTCTTCGCGCCCCTCGACGGCGACGCCGCCGCACAGGCCTCCTTCCTGGTGGTGGCCGACAAGCAGGAGGGAGGCTTCGACGAGGAAGACCGCCTGCTGCTTACGACGCTGGCCGCCCAGCTCAACGCGAGCATGCACAACGCCATCGCCTACCAGCGCGAGCACGTGATCGCCGAGACCTTCCAGCAGGCGCTCCTGATGACGCCGCCGGCCATCCCCGGGATCGAGGTCGGCGTCCACTACCGCGCCGCGACCGACGCGGCGCGGATCGGCGGCGATTTCTACGACCTCGTCAGTCTCGGCCCCGGCCGGCTCATGGTCATCGTCGGTGACGTATGCGGCAAGAGCCTGTCGGCGGCGGCCCAGTCGGCCGTCGTGCGCTACATGCTCCGCGCCTACGCCGCCGAGGGCTCTCCGGGAGAAGCGCTCTCCCGGCTCAACTCGGCGGTGATCACGCAGACGCCCAACCAGCCGTTCGTGACCCTCGTCGTGGCCTACATCGACGTCGCGAGGCACATGTTCGAATACGCGGTCGCGGGGCACCCGCGGCCAGTCGTGCTCGCCGGGCACGGGGAGTTCCCCATGCCGGGCGAGGGCAACGTCCCCGTGGGCATCTTCCGCGGCGTCACGTACCCGACCAACCGCGCGATCCTGCCCGACGACTCGTGCATCGTCCTCTACACGGATGGGGTGACCGACGCACGGCGCGACGGCGTCCTCTTCGGAGAAGATCGCCTCCACGAGGCGGTGCGCGCCAACATGCCTCTGGACGCGCAGGCGCTCGCCGACTCCCTGCTCGAGACCGTGAAGGAGTACTCCGGCGGCGTACTCGCCGACGACTGCGCCGTCGTCGCCGTCAAACTGCCTTAGGCCGGCGGAGCCGGCCGGCGTTCAGGAACCGGACGAAGGTGTCCGCGTCGATGAATCCCAGCAGACGGCCGCCGGCGTCCACGACGACCGCCCGGTCGACGGAGCCTTCGCGCATCAGTCGCAGGACCTCCGTCGCGTCCGTCTCCGGTGTCACCGCCGGGAGGTCGGGGGCCGGGGTCATGACGTCACGCACGCGATCGTGGTCGTGACGCTCCCGCGCCGTCCGCTCGAGGTCGCGTGCGCACACGAGCCCGCCGTAGTCCGCGGCGGGATCCTCCGCAGCCACCGGAAGGCAACGCGACCCGTAGTCGCTCAGGCCGCCGTGCGCGGCGTGGTCCAGCGTCACGTAGGGCGAGACCCAGCCGGCCGGCCTGGTCATGATGCGGCCGGCCGGTACACCATCGAGCACGGCGTCCATCTCGACCTGACGCGCTGTCGCCCGCGCCGCCTGGATCATCAGCCAGCCGACGAGGGCGAGCCAGATGCCGCCCGCCCCGCCCCCGAGCAACAGCTGGGCCACGCCGAGGCTGATGAACCCCCAAGCGAAGACCTGGCCGACGAGGGCGGCTTGGCGCGTGGCTCGCACGAAGTCGCGTGACCGCCTCCACAGCAGGGAGCGCAGCACGCGTCCGCCGTCGAGCGGGAACCCGGGCAGCAGGTTGAAGACGACGAGCGCGGCGTTGGCCACGCCGAGGTAGGCGAGCACGGCGACGACCTGCTCCGGGCCGGGAAGCGTGAACGCGAGCCCGAGTGATCCGGCGGCGATGGCGACGCTGACCAGCGGGCCGGCGATCGCCATCCATGCCTCACGGCCCGGCGTCTCGGGTTCGCGCCCGAGTCGGGCGACGCCGCCGAGCAGGAAGAGGGTGATGCCGAGCACGGGGATGCCCTGGGAGCGCGCGACAAGCGAGTGGCCGAACTCGTGGGCGAGCACCGAGGCGAACAGCAGCAGCGTGGCGACGATCGCCGCCGTCCACGTCGCGACCGGGCTCCAGTCGGCGTAGGCGCGCGGGAAGAACCCGGTCGCCAGCGTGAAGCTGAAGAAGACGACGACGAGGAACCAGCTCGGGTGGATGGCTACGTCGACGCCGAAGAGCCTGCCGATGCGGATGCCGTTCACGGTGTCCTCCTCACACACGTTGCCTCATCCCAGTTGTTCCACACGCCAAACCAGCGTGCGGCGGGGAGAGGGGAGTGGGGCCCACGCGTCCGCGCCGGTCGTGGGTAGCGCCGTGCGCCGTCCCGAGAGTCAGACGCGGACGACGAGCGTCACCAGGGTGCCGCCCGTGGTGACCGCCGTCTACGGGGGGCGGGAGCCGCCGGCAGGGAGCGGTCCAGCCCCAGGACGCGCGTGCGGCCGGCGGGAGCAGGCGTGATCAGAGGCCCGGGAGCATCCATTGGGGACGGCGGTAGCAGGAATCAGGTATGGACGACGGTGCTGAGGCCATCCGCCACAGCGAGGACCCGGGCGCGTCGTCCGAGTCGCGCGTCCTCGGCGGCGAGGGCCGCGTCGACGGAGTCGAACGCCGCCACACCGAGGCGCTCCAGCGGGTCGAGGAACGCCCGGTCCGCCGCGCCCACGAGGGCGAGGCGGAAGCGCGCGAGCACGTTGGCGACGACGAAGGACCGCTGGCCGCCGGGACCCAGCGGCTCGCGCAGGGCCCGTTCGAGCAGCTCTGCCGGCGACGCGGCCGCGGCGAGCAGATCCAGGAAGTTGCGCTCGCCGGGCCCGTTCCCGGCGCCGTCCGGGACGTCGGCGCAGATCACGATCAGCCCACCTTCCGTGACGGCGGGGCGGGCGGCGAGCCCGATGTACGTCGCCGCCCGGCTCGCCTGATAGAGATTGTCGCTCTTGGGCGCGAGGACGCCGGCGACGACCGCGTCGTAGCGCTCGCCCACGTCACGCAGGGAGGATCCGGCCAGCTCGTCGGCGAGCGCCTCCTGGATCACTGCCGGGTCGCCCGCGCGCACGGCCGCAGTCCCGCCGTCGGCGCTCATGACCAGATTGACTCCCCAGCGCAGCGGAGTACGAGCGGCGATCTCGCGCAGCGTGATCTGGAAGGGGTTGTCCGACAGCCGGCAGAGGGTGACTCCCGGCCCCGAGATGAACGCCGGGCGGTGGGTCCAGCCGATCGTCTCCCTCCCCGCGCAGCCGATGGCGACGCCCTTGACGCCACCCGAGAACCCTGCGTACAGATGCGGCTCGACGACGCCGACTGTGACGGCGAGGTCGGCCTCCGCGACGCGACGCTCGATGCGGATCGGCGCGCCGAGCGCGGTCTCGCCGAGGTCGACGGTCTCCGACTCGATGCCCTGGGCGTCGAACACCTCGAGGCGGCTCGCCACCGAAGCACCGGCCAGGCGGTCGCGCTCTGCTGCGCCGGTCGTGGCGTGCAGGCCACAGCCGATCGCTACGGCGACGGCCTCGGGGGAGACGCCGGCGTGGCGCAGTTCGTCCAGCAGCGCGGTGAGGACCGGCTCGCTCGGGCAGAGCCTGGAGGCGTCAGGGATGGTGACGACGACGGAGCGGGCGCCGCGCGCCGCGTCACGGAGGCGCGGCGCCCCGAGCGGCTCGGCCAGCGCCGCGTCCACGAGGGCATCCACGGCTGTGGACGGCTCGGTTGCCGCGGCCGGAGGTGCGAAGGCATCGGCGCGAGGCACGGGGAGCCGGCGGGCGCCGCAGAAGACCCACGCCTGCGTGCTCACATCGCCGCCGGCGCGCCTGAGTCGTCTCGGGTCGCGCGGCGCCACGTCCACCACATGGCGATCACGCCGACGAAGGGCACAATCGACCACAGGAAGCCGAGGACGAGCCAGTTGAGGAGGTCGCCGAGCGTGCGCCGGCAGGCGGACCAGGCGAACAGCATGCAGATCACGAGCTGCGGGCCCCAGGCGAAGAAGGCCCACGCGGCGACGTAGGCGCCGTAGGCAAGAGCGTTCTCGGCGAGGTCCGCGATCACGCGTACCGCTCCCGTAGCCGGCGCACGACGGCGCGCATGGCGGCGACCGCCTCCGGCGGTTCCAGCGGGCGAGCCTGGTCAGCGAAGCGGAGCAGGTGGCCGGCCAGCCAGCGTTCGTCCACGTACGGCTGGCCGGCGAGGCAGGCGCCGTCGGGGAGCTCATCGACCGGCTGGCGCTCGGCGATCCAGCGGGCGACGGCCGGGCTGTACCACACCGTCGCCGTTTTCGGCGCGTAGCTGCCCGAGGTGGGGATGCCCTCGCGCCGGTAGAGGTCCAGTTCCACGTCGGCGCGCGGCTCGAAGGTCTCGTCCAGGAGCCGGACGCTCTTGGTGGTGGCCACGCGGAACACCCGTGTGCCGCCGGCCGTCCGGCACCAGCAGACGTAGTACCACTCACCGCGGCTGTGCACGAGGAGGTAGGGCTCGACCACGCGGTCGGTCACCTTGTCCGTGCCCTCCATCCAGTACTGGATGGCCAGCAGCCGGTGCTCGACGATGGCGCGATTGACCGCGGCGAGGACCTCGTCCGCCGGCAGCAGCAGGTCGCTGCCGGAGAGGACCGGCGCGCCGCCGCGGGCGGCGCGCAGCTTGTCGGCGGCGCTGCCGAGCGCGGCGCCGGAGGCGGTCGGCAGCTGGTGGCCGACGAGCTCGATGGCGAGGAGCAGCGTGTCCGCCTGCAGCGGGGAGAGGCGGGCGGGGCGCGCCAGCGCCGGCCCCGCCAGATCGCAGAAGACGCGGAGCCGCGTGCGCCCCTCGAACTCGGCGTAGAGCAGCGCGCCGTCGGCGCCGAAGTTGACCAGGTTGAGCAGGCGGACGTCGGCGCGCAGCTCCTCGGCGCTCACGCCGAGCGCCGCGCGAACATCGGCGACCCGAAAGACTGCCTCGTCGTCCTCACAGCGACGCAACAGGTAGCTGGTGAGCGCCGTCAAGCGGGTGAACCGGTCGACCTCGACGCGCAGGTCGCCGCCCTCACCGGTGCGCCGCCGCCTTGCCGGAGTACGGAGGGGGGCGGCCGCCGGAGTGGTCGGGCGTGCGGGAGCCGGCTCGTCGAGCAGACGGTCGAGGCTCGCGAGCTGGTCGGACAGGCGCTCGCGGAGCTCAGAGGGCTCCAGCACCTCGGCCTCGTCGGCCAGGCCGAGGACCCAGCCGAGGAGCGGCCGCGGGTCGGCGTAACGAGTCTCATAGACGATGGCGCCATCCTCGAGCTGGGTGATCGCGCCGCAGTGCGCCCAATGCGCCTCCACCCACCACGCCATCGCCGGCGAGATGCGCAGGCGCGCCGTCTCTCGCGTCTTGGCGAGCTGCCACGCCGGGCGGTCGCGGTATGTGGCCAGATCGAAATCCATGGGCGGGGGGAAGTCGTGCGGCCGGCGCGTGTGATGCGTCACCCGTGAGCGGATGCGCGAGAGCCGGAACGTGCGCAGGTCCTCGCGCAGGTGGCAGTAGCCGATGAGGTACCACTCTCCGGCGACCAGCTGCAGTCCGTAGGGGTCGACGACCCGCTCCATCTCCTCGTTGCGGCTGATGGCGTAGTAGGTGAACACGACCGTCTTGCGCTCGGCGACCGCCGCCTGCAGCTTTGGCAGGGCGGCGGCCGTCTCATGCGACTCGGGCACCACGGTGAGCGGCGGCGTTTCCGCTTCGGCGATGAGCTCGGGGCGTCCCTGCGCGAGGCTGAGCAGGGCGAGCCGCAACGGCTGGGAGTAGGCGAAGCGGTCCCCGAGGACGGCGAGACACGCGGCGAGGGCCGCGAGTTCCTCTCCGTCCAGGCTCACCGGCTCCAGGTAGTAGGCGTCCGCGGGCAGGCTGTACAGCTCGGTGGAGGTGTCCGAGAGTGGATCGTCCTCGGCCTGGATCTCGATACCGAGCTCCTTGAGCTCGTAGCGGTCCTCGTAGAAGCGCCGCTTGAAGGCTTCCTCGGTCATGAGGGGGTAGCCCTCGACCCGGCTGCGTATCTCGGCGACGCCCACGGGCTGGCCGCCCCGGGACAGGAGCAGCGCGACGAGCGAGAGGCGCCGCAGGAGCTTGTCGGCATCCTTGCTGAAGCCTTGCTCGCGGACTCTCTTCTCCGGCACGGCGCTCCGTTCGTAGACGGTGAGACGCCGGCGCCTCAAGCCGGCGCCGGCGTCTCATGCTACCCCACGGGCGGGGGTGCGGGGGAGAGGGCGCGGGGCTTCGCCGGCGCCCCCGGGGCGGCTCTCGCCGCCGCGGCCCGCCGGGCACGCGGCGAGGCTCACACGGCCGCCGCCTCCCTGGCCGCGGCGGCGATGATCGCGTCGAACTCCGCGCCCAGGTCGGCCGGGAACGGCGCGGCAGGTGCCGCCAGGATCTCGGCGACCTTCTCCTGCGCCTTCTCGGTCGTGCTCCTGGCGCCGGCGTTCTTCCAGCCCTCGTAGTTGCCGGTCTCGCCGAGCTTGGCCTGCCAGAGCTCGCGCACGTGCGCACGCGTGTGCTTGTCGAAGAGGTAGTTGCCGCTGAACCCCATCTTCTTGATGAGATCGACGGCCAGCGTCTCCTCGCTCACCTCGATGCCGGTGAGGATGCGCCTGACCATGCCGATGATCTCGTCATCCACGACCATGTTCTCGAGGCAGAGGATGCGCGAGCCGTCGAGGAGGCCGGTGCCGAAGGTGACGTCGGCGCCGTTGGCGTAGGCCATGAACATCGCCAGCGCGTTCTCGTAGGCGCTCTGTATGCCGGGCTCCTTGGCGGTGGTGGCCCCGGCGCCGTACCAGGCGGGCACGCCGTAGAAGTCGGCCATGTGGCCTTGGCAGCTGCGCAGGAGCAGGGCCTCCGGCGAGTTGCTCGCGTAGGCGCCGGAGTTCATGTTCATCGCCGTCGGGCCGCCGCCGTGCATGACGGGGGCTCCGGGGTGGGCGAGCTGCACGAGGGTGGCGCCGCTCAGGAACTCGGCATTGGTGACGACGGCCGAGCCGGCGATGGTGATCGGGCCCGTGGCGCCGAGGATCGGCATCGGGTAGAAGCTCACGGGGATGCCCGCTTCGGCCAGCGTGAGCGCGAGATCCATGCCGTAGCGCTCCTGGTGCAGCGGGCTCACGGTGCAGATGATGGTGGTGAACATCGGGCGGCGTCTCAGCTCTTCCTTGCCGCCGGCCATCGCCTCGGCCATTCTGATGAGGCTGCGGGCTTCCCAGTCCTCCTTGATCGAGACGACGATGCTGTGTTTCTCGCTGTTGCGCACGCAGGCGTCGAACTCGTGCAGAACGCGCGTCTCGGGTGGGCAGTCCTGGGCGCTGACGACGGCGCTCGTGGCGCTGACGTTGTCCAGCGCCTGCACGACCTTGGCGCTGTGCTCGAGGTCTTCCTTGCGCGAGGAGCGCACCTCGCCGGTGACGGGATCGCGGTAGAACACGCCGCAACCGTCCGAGCTGATGTAGACGTGCTCGCCGTCCAGCGGCAGGTCGTACTCGGGGTTGCGGGCGCCGAGCGTGAACTCATGCGGAACCGTGCTCATCGCTTGTTCGACGACGGCGGCTGGGATCTTCGCCACCGTCGTCTTGCGGTCGACCGTGGCGCCGCTGGCCTCGAGGATGTCGAGGGCGTTGTGCGAGTGGAAGTTGACGCCCACGTTCTCGATGACGTCCAACGTCGCCTCGTGGATCTGCTTCACTTCGGTCTCGTCCAACAGGCCGAACTTCACGCGTTCGCCGACGTAGCACTTGTCTGCGTATGCCATGGCGTCCCTTTCAGGTCTCAGAAGCGGCCGGACTCGACCGCGGCGAGGATGTCGTCGAACTCGCGCGCGAGCTCCGCGGGGAACTCGGGCGCGGGGGAGGCGAGGATGCCGTCGGCGACGGCCCGCGCCTTGTCTTCCAGACGCGGGCTCCCCGCGTTCTGCCAGCTCTCGTAGGTCCCGGTCTCACCGAGGCGCGCTCGCCAGAGCTCGCGCACGTGGGCGCGGCTGTGCTGCTCGAACAGGTAGTCGCCGCGGAAGCCGAGTCTCTTGATGAGGTCGACTGCCAGGGTCTCGCGGTCGACGGTGACGCCGCGTAGCAGGCGGGTGACCACGCCGAACACCTCGTCGGCGATCACCAGCTCCTCGAGGCTCATCTGCTGCACGCTGTCGAGGAGGCCGGCGCCGAAGCAGAAGTCCGCGCCGGCCGCCATCTCGAGCATGAGGCCAAGCGTGTTCTCGTAGGCGCTCTGCGCCTCCGGCTGCTTGGCCTTGGTGCCGCCCCAGCCGAGGCCGGAGGGGAGGCCCCAGTAGCGTGCCATCTGGCCCTGCAAGGCGCGCAGGAGCAGGGCCTCGGGTACGTTGGCGAAGTACGAGCCGGTGCGCATGAACAGCGCCGTCGGACCCCCGGCGTGCACCAGCTTCGCGCCCGGCGCGGCCAGCTGGATGGCGGTGACCGCGGCGAGGATCTCAGCGGCGCCGACCACGGCCGTCCCGGCCGGCGTGACCGGCGCCGTGGCGCCGAGGATCGGCATCGGGTAGAGCATCATCGGGATGCCGGCGTCGCCGAGCTCGAGTGCGAGTTCCATGCCGAACCGCTCCATATGGAGCGGGCTGACGGTGCACAGGATGACCGAGAAGGTCGGGCGGGCCTTGAGCTCCGCGGCCCCGCCCGCCACGGCCTCGGCCATGCGGATCAACGGCCGCGCCTCGGCTGCGTCCTTGATGCTCACGACGATGCTGTGCTTGCGCGAGGCGCGCATGCAGGCGTCGAACTCGTGAAGGACGCGGCTCTCGTCGGGTGTGTCCTGCGCGGACACGAGCGCCGAGGTGGCCGAGAGGTTGTCCAGCCCTTCTACGACGCGAGCCGCGTCGTAGACGTCCTGCTTCACGCTCGGCCGCACGCCGCCGTCGGCCTCGCGCACCATGGTGGCGCAGCCGTCGGAGGTGAGGTAGGCGTGTTCGCCGTCGATGGGCAGGTCGAACTCCGGTTCGCGGCCGCCGAGTGTGAAAGCGCCGGGCAGCGTCGCGAGCGCTTCTTCGACGGCGCTCGCTGGGATGCGGGCCACTGTCGTCTCGCGGTCCACGGTGGCCCCGTGGGCCTCGAGCACGTCGAGCGCCCGGTCCGAGTGGAACATGACGCCGGTCCCGGCGAGCACGTCGAGGGCGGCTTCGTGGATGCGCTCCACCTCGGCCTTGCTGAGAATCTGCAACGGTCGCCGCCTTCCGACGTAGCGTCCGTCGGCGTGGGTGGTCATGCGTCTCTTTTCGAGACGTCGTCGATGCGTGCGGCGGACTCGTCGCCGTGCGTGTACTCCACGCGCACGAATGGCGAGGTCACGGCGCGCACGAGCGCGTCGTAGTCGACCGCGAAGCGGACCTCGTCGCCGGGGTGCAGCGGCTCAGGCGTGATGAGCACGCTCACGTCGCTGGTGGCGCCGGCGAGGTAGGCGCCCTCGAGCAGAGGGCGGAGGCCGCTTGGCTCAATGTCGCGGCGGCCGACGGCCAGCATCGCGTACCACGCGTCCTCGCCGGGCAGGTCGACATCCGGCACGTGGCCGAAGGCGTCGAGACCGCCGGGGCCGTGCGGCGCCGGCGGCTTGCGGTAGCACTCGAGTACGGCCACGGTGAGCACGGGATCGGTGCGCCTGAGCCCGGTGATCCCGCAACCGCTGACGAAGTCGTGACCGTAGATAGGGCCGCCCCCGGAGCGCACCTCGGTCGCAAAGCGCGGCCGGTAGCCATCCAGGTGCTGGACGACGCAGGTGCCGCCGAGGCTGAGCACCGGCTCGGCGGCGCAGAGGCCGCCGAGCCGCTCGAGCACGTCCTCGGCCTGCCGGAACAGCTCCTGCGATGGCAGCTGCCCGGAGAGACAGGCGAAGTTGGCGGCGACGCCCGCCAGCTCGATGCCGGGCAGGCGGGCGATCTCCGCCGCGACCGCCGGGGCGGCGTCCGGCAGGACGCCCTCGCGGCGGTCGCCGAGGTCGACGGTGAGCAGGAGCTTGATCGGGGCGTCCGGAGCGAGCTCGCCGAGCATGCGGGCGGCGCCCGGGTCGCTCATCATGACGCGGTCGGCGACCTGTGCCGCCGTCTCGAGCTCGTCCAGCTGAGGCGCCCTGATGAGCGTCAGTGGGCCGAGCGCCTGCCCAGCGAGCCGCACCAGGGCGGGAAGGCGGCTGTCGGCGAGGCCGGCGCAGCCGGCCTCGAGCATCGTCCGCCCGACCAGCGGCTCGCCGTCGACGCACTTGGTGACGCCGGCGAGCGTCATGGCCCGTGAGCTGAGATAGGCGGCCAGGCGCCGGGTCGCGTCGGCGACGGCGTCGAGATCGATCATGAGACGGGGTAGCGTCATCCTTCTCCACTTCACAGGGTCGCGAACGGCGTCGCAGGGAGAGGCTGTGTGGCCCGCTATCGAGCACGGACGGCCGTCGCCAGGGGTCATCCGGCAGGGCGGTACCTGCCTGCGAACGCGGGACCACGCGCCACGTCGCGGATCACCTCATCAGGTGCGTCCGCGACGGCACGAGTCAGCGAAGGAGGGTACTAAAAGTCGTGGACCTTGCCGCCTGAGAAGGCGGTGCGACGACGGTCGTGAGGGCTTGCGTCTACCACTCGGTTCGTGTCTCCCGTAGCCGGTGGGACAAAGCGGGCGCAGTATACTTCTCTGACGGCCCATTCGACAAGCAGGGGGCATCATGCCGGCTACCGATCCGCTGTACACCGTGTGCGAGGGGCACCTGTGCTTCGACGGAGCCGATCTGGTGGACCTGGCGGACCGCCACGACACGCCCTTCTTCGTCTTCAGCGAGCGACGCATCCGGGGGAACGTGGAAACCCTGACCACGGCGTTCCGTGATCAGCACGCGGCCACCGAGGTCTTCTTCGCCAGCAAGGCCTGTTCCAACCTGTGGTTTCTGCACGTGGTGCGCGATGCCGGCGCGAACGTGGAGGTCAACGCCGGCGGAGAGCTCGAGAAGGCCCTCGCAGTAGGGTTCGAGCCGCGTCAGATCGTCTTCAACGGCGTCGCCAAGACCAGCGATGAGATCAGACGCGCAGTCGCCTGCGGCGTGCGCGCCTTCATGGTCGACTCGCTGCACGAGCTGGGCCGGATCGGCGAGGTCGCGGCGGCCATGGGGAGCATCGCTTCTGTCGCACCGCGCATCGACGTGCACGTGCCCACGCTCACGCACCCCGGCCTCGAGACCGCGCACGGCGGCAAGGCCGGCATCGACCGCGACGACGCTGCCGCCGCGTTCCGGCTCGCGGCGGAGCATCCGGCTCTCGAGCCGGCCGGCCTGCATCTGCACATCGGTTCGCAGATCACCAGCGTGGAGCCATACCGGCAGGCGATCGCCGCCGCGCTCGACCTCGTCGAAGAGGTCGAGGCCGCCGCCGGAGTGCGGCTCCGGTTCCTCAACGCCGGGGGAGGGTTCGCCGTCCCGTACCGGGAGGCGCCCGTCACTTGCCACCCGAGCGACTACTTCTGTTCGCTGCTCACGGGTGTCGACTACGCCACGGTCGTCGGTGGCGAGGTCGCCGCGCGGCGACCCGACCTCGCGCTCTTCCTCGAGCCCGGCCGCTCGA
Organism: Thermoleophilia bacterium; assembly: GCA_035686425.1. Classification (GTDB taxonomy): domain Bacteria; phylum Actinomycetota; class Thermoleophilia; order UBA2241; family UBA2241; genus CAIXSE01. The sequence continues at coordinate 18,224 of DASRZL010000007.1, read as the reverse complement.
TCGCGGCGACGACTGCGGCGCTCGTCGCACGCGTGGAGAACGAGAAGACCAAGGGACGCCGCGACGGCGCCGGGCGGCGCATCGGCGACGAGCGCTGGCTCACCGTCGACGCCGGCTTCAACACGCTGCTCGAGCACACCAACTACCACTGGTACTACCGGACGATCGCGGCGTCGCGTGCCGGCGAAGACGCGGACGGTGAGTTCCGCCTCGCCGGGCCGCTGTGCGACGGCGGCGACGTCTTCGCCGGCGACGGCGACTCGCCCTACCGGTGGCTCCCGGCGGCGACTGCGGTCGGCGACGTGGTCGCCTTTCTGGACGCCGGCGCGTACTCGCTCGAGATGATGAACCCGTACAATGCCCGGCCGACGGCGGCGGCGTTCGCCGTCACCACGGCCGGGGAGCTCGTGCAGATCAGGCGCCGCGACACCGAAGCCGACCTCACGGCGCATGATCTCACGCCCGGCTTCGACTGAGCGGGAGGCGCGTGCGACCGACCGGCAGGCGGGCCGGATCTCCGGCATCTGACCGCTCCCCAGCGCGGTGGCGGCCCACCGCGGCCGGCGCTGGGCGCGCGGCCGCGGCGGGCGAGCCGGATGGTCGTCGGCGACAGTGCCGGACGGCGTGTGCCGGTCAGACACCCGTCACACGTAGACCCACGATGTGCGCACCTTCGCGTACTTGTACTTGGTACTACTGGAGCCGAGCTTCCAGTACACCCGAGAGTGGTCCGTGGTGTGGGCGTCGATGACCCTCTGCCCGGCACGGTTGGCGCCGGCGATGACGGCGACGTGGTCCCAGACACCATCGCCGCTCCAATCGTAGTAGACGAAGTCGCCGCGGTTGAGCTTGCCGGCCGACGTCACCCAGTAGGTGCGGCGTGTGTTCCAGTAGCCCATCTGCTTGGTGACGTTGATCCAGCTGAGGCTGTAGGTGTCGTCGCCGGGCGAGGAACTGCCCCGCTTGTCGTACCACCAGCCGCTGCTCAGGGTGCTGCCGGCCATCGGCATGTCTCCGGCGCGGGCGCACTGGGAGGCGAAGTTGGCGCAGTCCGCGCCGGAGAAGCGGACGTAGGTGGAGTTGTATGACAGCGCGTACCTGTCGGCGTAGGCCTGCGCCGCCGGCCGGTCGTACGTGATCACGGCCTTGTATCGGCGCTGGGGAATGGGGACGCGGCGGATCGTCCGGCGAGGCAGACGCAGCTGCGCCGAGGAGCGCTCGAGCCTGCGCGCGGCGGCGCGGACCCGCGAGCGTGATGCTCCGGCCGCCTCGAGACAGCCGGGCCGCTGGACGTCCGTGTAGGCGTCGGCGACCACGACCCAGCCATCGCCCTCGCGGGCGAGCGTCAACGTGTGGTCGATGCCCGACGCCTCGACGTCCGTGGTGCCGGCACGGGCGCGCCAGGTGACGGTCGTGACGGCGCGCCCGGTCACGACGGCCGTGAGGCCGTCCTCCGCGAGCGCGCTCCCGAGGATGGTGACCAGGCACGCCGCGGTTTCCGCGACGCGCCCAAGGCTGTGCCCGCGCAGGGCCGTGCCTCGCGCCAACTGAGCCTCGGTGTGCGCCAGCGTGCTGCCCGGCACCACCCACTCGGCCAGCGCTGCCGCCGGATCGGCGGCGGGGATCGCAGCCGCTCTCGCCTCGAGGTACTCGGTTGCCGTGGCGGCCGCGCCGTCGGCGGCCGGACCGCCCGCGGACGCCGGGGCGGCCGCGCAGGCTGCCGCCGCCACGGCGGCTACCACGATGTGCGCCCAGTGCCGTCTCTTCATTCTGACCCCTTTCTGGAGGGTTACGGGCTGGTGGAGATGGCGGTGATCAGCCATCCCCCCACGGCGCTGCCGACCCTCCCCAGGGTGAAGAACAGCGTGGCGAAGCCGTCCGGCAGCGGACAGCCTCGCCCGGCGCGGACGTGCGCGCGGACCTTGAGCACCAGCGTGCGCGCGTCCGGCGCCGCATAGACGCGCGCGGAGCGGAAGTGGAGACCGTGCAGCGTGGCGAGAGCGCGTCGCGACCACAGACGGCGACGCGAGCAGAGCGTCCCGGCGCGGGCGTAGTAGCCTTCGTCGATGAGCCGGCAGTAGAGCGCCACGGCACGTACGGCCTCGAGCCGCCCGCCTCCGCCCACGGCCCCGTCCGGCAGCGCGGCCGGCAGCGCCAGGTCGGCACTGGCGAGGTGCACGTCCGAGGGCGTCACCACCGGCCCCTGGGTCTTCGCGTCGCCGCAGCTCCCGGCGAGAGAGGGAAGTGCTGCCATGACCAGGACGAGACGGGTGATTGTGCGGAGGTGCGACATGGCTGGCATCCTGCGCCCTCGGTCCGGTGAGCCTCAAGGGTGACGCAGGGTGCGGGGCGGTGACGTTGATCACCGCCGACCCGCCGGCAGCCGGCGACCTCCGCCGGCCGTCCAGCCCGCCGTTCGTGACGGGCCACCCCGCCCGTGCAAGAATCCCCGGCGCATGGCCGGTCCTGACGACAACATCCCCGGCGCGCCGCTCCCGCGGCCGCGCGAAGGCTTCGGCGCCACGGTGCGCCGGGACCTGCGCATCGGCGTGGTCGCCGGGCTCCAGACCTTCTGGGACCTCACCAAGGTCATGATCCCGGCCTACGGCATCACGTTGGCGCTCGAGCAACTGGGTGTGATCGGCCGGCTGGCGAACGCCGCCCGGCCGCTGATGGAGGCGCTTGGGCTGCCGGGCGACGCGGCCGTCCCGCTGGTGGTCGGCTACGTGCTCAACATCTACGCCGCGGTGGGCTCCATGCAGGCGCTGGACCTCACGGCACGCCAGGTGACCGTCCTTGCAGTCGCCATCCTCATCGGCCACAACCTGGTGGTCGAGGGCGCGGTGCTGCACAAGGCGGGGATGAACGGCTTCGTCTTCGGGGCGCTGCGTGTGGTCGCCGGCCTCGCCGCGGCGATCGTCGCCAACCAGCTCATGGGGCTGTTCTGATGACGGAGTTCCTGCGCAGCTTCGCGACCGGCTCACTCGATCTGCTGCTGCGGGTGTTTCTGATCGTGGTGCCCATCATGGTGGCGCTCGAGCTCTTCGAGGGGACGCGCGCCTTCCGCGCCGTCGTGCGCTGGTGGGCGCGCATCGTGCGTCACGTGGGGCTCGACGAGCGGTCGGCGGCGCCCACGCTCATCGGCTTCTTGTTCGGTCTCGCCTACGGCGGCGGGGTGATCGTCCGCGACGTGCGCCGTCACGATCTGGGGCGCCGTCAGGTGTTCATCATGAGCGTGTTCCTCAGCATGGTGCACGCCGTCGTCGAAGACTCGCTGATCTTTCTCGCGCTCGGCGCGAGTATCTTCTGGGTGGTCGTCTACCGCATCGTGTGGGCGGCGCTGGTGACGCTGGCGCTCACGGCGCTCGCCGCCGTCGTCCTGCGGCGCCGGCGCCTGCGCGACGTACGCCGCGGCGATTGACACGGAGCCCTCCGGGTCCGTAATCTTGACTGGAATTATCGGGTATCGCATGGACCGAGGAGCACGACAGCGGTGAACATCTCAATGAAGAGTAGATACGCGGTCCGGGCCCTGACCGAGCTGGCCCGCGTCGAGCAGACGCAGTCCCCCAGGCCTGTGCGTCTCGGCGAGATCGCCGAACGCCGAGACATGCCGCTCCAGTTCCTGGAACAGGTGTTCGCGGCACTGCGTCGCGGCGAGATCGTGCGCAGCCGGCGCGGGGCCTCAGGCGGCTATGCGCTCGCCCGGCCGGCCGACGACATCACCGTCCTCGACGTGGTCGCCGCACTGGACGGCGTGCCGTCACCGGCCGAGTGCACTCAGGGCCGGTGCGATCAGGTCGACCGCTGCGGCGCTTCGTCCGTATGGATCGAGGCGCAAGAGGCGCTCGAAGAGGTCCTCACGGCGACCACGATCGGCGACCTCCTCCGGCGCGAGGACGCCCTGCGGGAGACGGCGCCGATGTACCACATCTGACAAGGAGTCCTTATGAAGAGGGCAGAGAGCATCACCGAGCTCATCGGGAGCACGCCGCTGGTGCGGCTCAAGCGCATCTCCGACGAGACCGGCGCCGAGGTCCTCGGCAAGCTTGAGTCGTTCAACCCGGGAGGGAGCGTCAAGGATCGCATCGGCCTGGCGATGATCGAGGCCGCGGAGCGGGACGGGCTGATCACGCCGGGCAAGACCACCATCATCGAGCCGACCAGCGGCAACACCGGGGTCGCTCTCGCCATGGTGGCCGCTGCCCGGGGTTACGACATGGTGCTCACCATGCCCGATACGATGAGCGTCGAGCGGCGCGCGCTGCTCAAGGCCTACGGCGCGCGCCTCGTGCTCACCCCCGGCTCGGAGGGCATGAGCGGCGCGGTGAGCCGTGCCGTCAGGATGGGCGAGGAACTGGACGACGCGTTCGTCCCTCAGCAGTTCGAGAATCTCGCCAACCCTGAGATCCACCGGCTGACCACCGCCGAGGAGATCTGGGCCGACACCGGCGGCGAGGTCGACGCGTTCGTCGCCGGCGTCGGCACCGGCGGGACCCTGACCGGCGTCGGCGCCGTCCTCAAGGAGCGGCGACCGGGCGTGCTGGTGGTCGCCGTCGAGCCGTCGGACTCGCCCGTGCTCTCCGGCAAGCCTGCAGGACCGCACCGCATCCAGGGTATCGGCGCCGGCTTCGTGCCCAAGGTCCTGGATGCCGGCGTGTATGACGAGATCGTCACGGTCACGGGCGACGACGCCATCGCCGCAGCGCGCGCCCTCGCGCGCGAGGAGGGGCTGCTCGTCGGCATCTCCGCCGGCGCCAACGTGTGGGCCGCCGGTCAGGTTGCCCGCCGCCCGGGTATGGGGGGCAAGGTGGTGGTGACGGTCCTCTGCGATACGGGGGAGAGGTACCTCTCGACACCGCTGTTCGCGGACCTGCCGGAGTCGCCTGCGTGAGGATCAGCGGCCAGGAGAGGCAGCGCTACGACTGCCAGCTCGTCCTCAGGGAGATCGGAGAGCGGGGCCAGAACGCCCTGCGCGCCGGCTCCGCGCTGGTCGTGGGCGCCGGGGGCCTGGGCGCGCCGGTCCTGTTCTACCTCGCGGCCGCCGGCGTCGGCCGGATCGGCATCGTCGACGACGACGTTGTCGAGCTCTCGAACCTGCAGCGGCAGATCCTCTTCACCACGGCAGACGTCGGACGGCCCAAGGCCGAGGTCGCGGCGGAGCGGCTCGCGGCGCTCAACCCCGACGTGGCTCTGGAGCCGCGCGCGGCGCGGCTGGACGCTGCCACCGCGTTCTCAGTGATCGACTGCTACGACATCGTCGTGACCGCGGTCGACAACTTCGCCACCCGGTACCTGTTGAACGACGCCTGCGTGCTGCACCGCAAGACGCTCGTCGACGGCGCGGTGCTGCGCATGACGGGCCTCGCGATGACGATCAAGGGCGGCGAGACGGCATGCTACCGCTGCCTGTTTCCCGAGCCCCCGCCGCCGGCGGGCGTGATCAGCTGCTCCGAGGCCGGCGTGCTCGGCCCCATACCGGGACTGATCGGCTCGATCCAGGCCCTGGAGGTCATCAAGGTGCTCACCGGCGCCGGGCAACCGCTGTACGACCGTCTCGTGCAGTACGACGGCGGAGCCATGACTTTCAGCGAAGTCGAGATCGCCCGCGTGCCGTCGTGCCCGGTCTGCGGCGAACGGCCGACGATCACCGAGCTGACCGACTTCGATGTCTGACGACGCCGTCCTGGAGCGCCTTCTGGCGGAGTATGAGGGCGTCACGAGCGTCTGCGTGGCGTTCTCCGGCGGCGTCGACTCGAGCCTCGTGCTCGCCGCCGCCGTGCGGGCGCTGGGGCCGGACCACGTGGTCGCGGTCACGGCGACCTCGGCGACGTACCTCGGCGAGGAGCTCGCGGCGGCCTCGGCGGTGGCCGCGAAGCTGGGCGTCGAGCACGTGGTGGTGGAGACCCTCGAGTTCGACGATCCGCGCTTCGTGGAGAACTCGCGCGAGCGCTGCTACTACTGCAAGGCCGGGCTGCTGGACGAAGTGGCGCGGGTCGCCGCGGATCACGGCTGCGCCGTCCTGGTCGACGGCGCCAACGCCGACGACGCCGGCGACCACCGGCCCGGCATGCGTGCCGCCGCAGAACGCGGCGTGCTGCAGCCGCTTCTGACGGCCGGCCTCCGCAAGGACGAGGTGCGCCGTCTGGCGCGAGAGCTCGGTCTGCCCACCTGGGACGTCCCGCAGCAGGCCTGCCTGGCCTCGCGCGTGCCGTACGGGGAGCCGATCACCCCGGAGAAGCTGGCGGCGGTGGCCGCCGTGGAGAGGGCCATGCACGATCTCGGCTTCCGGCAGTGCCGTGCGCGACACCACGGGGACGTCGCGCGGCTCGAGGTGGAGCGCGACGACCTGGAGCGCGCGTTCGCGCTGCGGGAGGAGCTCTCGCAGCACGTGCGTGCGGCAGGCTTCACCTATGCGGCTCTTGACTTGGACGGCTTCCGCACGGGAAGCATGAACGAGGCGTGATACCGTACCGCGGGCGCGGCGGCGCTGACGCCGGCCGCGCCCGGCACACGGAGGTGAGGAGGTGACGGTCGTGATCCGCAAGCTGCTGGCCTCGGCGAGCCTGGGTATCGCAGGGGCCTGGTCGCTGGGCAGGAGCAAGCCCGGCCGCCGCCCCGGCAAGGGCCTCGTCGGCGCCCTCTCGCAGGACGTGCGCACGGCCATCGAGGAGATCGGCAGCGACGTCCTGGCGGTGCAGGAGCGCGACCCTGCGGCCACGTCCAGGGTGGAGATCATCACCTCGTACTCGGGGCTGCACGCGCTGTGGCTCCACCGCCTGGCGCACAAGCTGCGGAGCAAGGACATGACGCTCGTTCCGCGCTGGATCAGCCAGTTCAACCGCTTCGCCACCGGCATCGAGATCCACCCGGGCGCGAAGATCGGTCACGCGCTCTTCATCGACCACGGCTCGGGGGTGGTGATCGGCGAGACGACGGAGATCGGCGACAACGTCACCATCTACCAGGGGGTCACGCTCGGTGGCACCGGCAAGGAGACCGGCAAACGGCATCCCACGGTGGGCGACAACGTCGTGTTCGGCGCCGGCGCCAAGGTGCTGGGAGGCATCACCGTCGGCGACAACGCCAAGGTCGGCGCCGGCAGCGTCGTCGTGAGCGACGTGCCCAAGAACTCGACCGTCGTCGGCAACCCCGGGCGCCCGGTGCTTCTGGAGGGCCAGCGCGTGGGGATTCCCGACATCGACTACCGGCACCTTCCCGACCCCGTGGCCGAGGCGATCAAGTGCCTGGTGGCCCGCATCATCGAGATGGAGAAGGAGCTCGACGAGATCCACCCGGAACGCAGCGGCAAGCGTGCCGAGGCCCTGCGCGAGACGCAGGCGATGCTCGCCGAACTGCTCCACTTCGACGCGGGCGCCGGGATCTGAGGCAGTGCGCCGGTGCGTCGGGGGTCCGGCCACGCCCCGGTCCGGCTTCGGGGCACCCTCACCGCCGGCGAAAGGGAAGTGTCACCCGTTGGGATGACCGGTGAGCGCTGGTGGGTATGCTACGATTGCTGCCCTCTCAGGCGACCCTTGAACGGAGCGTGATCACCACATGAGCGAGGTCAGGCGTCTCGTGCTCGACGTCCTCAAGCCCCATCAGCCCACGATGCTCGTCCTCGCCGACAAGCTCGGCGACCTCGAGGGCATCCACGGGGTCGACATCACCCTGATCGAGATCGACAACAAGGTCGAGAACATCAAGATCACCTTGGAGGGCGACGACGTCGACTTCCAGGACGTCGCCGAGGTCGTGCAGGACGCCGGCGGCAGCATCCACTCCATCGACAAGGTCTCGGCCGGCAAACGGATCATCGACGAGGTCGAGACCCCCCAGGACGCCGGCGCGAGCTGGCTACGCTGACCCTGCGCCGCCTGACGCCCTGGTGAGCCGATGAGCCTCCCGGGCAGTCCCAGCATCGGCGAGCGCTTGCGCCACCAGGTCGGCACCCTGCGTCACTACCACGAGATCGCCGAGGTCGGCGAGATCGTGCGTCGCTACTTCGCCATGAACTCGTTCGACGGCGTGCTCACCGCGATCGGCGTGCTCGTCGGCGGCTACCTCGGCGGCGTCGACAGCCCTCAGACGATCTCCACGGTCGTGCTCACGACCGCCGTCGGCATGGGCGTCTCCGGGTTCTACGGCTCATACCTCGTCGAGCGCGCAGAACGCGGCAGGGCGATGCGCGAGCTCGAGGAGTCCACGCTCTCGAGCCTGCAGGGCTCGACCATCGCGTCGGCCTCCCGCTACGCGACCATCGTCATCGCCTTCGTCGACGGCGCCTCGCCGTTCGCGGCGGCGCTCATCGTGATGATCCCGTTCGCGTTCACCTCGGTCATCACGATGCACACCGCGTACTTCCTCGCGATCGCCGTCGGTCTCGTCGAGCTCTTCTTCCTCGGCGTGTTTCTCGGCGCCATCTCGCGCGAGCGCCTGTGGCTGTCCGGCCTGCGCCTCGTGCTCGCGGGCTTCGTCGCGCTCGCCATCAGCCTGCTGCTCGGCGGAGGCATAGGGTGACGGGACGGGGAAGAGCCGGCGAGGACCCGGGCGGACCGGCGCAGACGGACCACCCGCTGCTGACCGGCCTCAACGACGAACAGCGCAAAGCGGTCACGCACGTCGACGGACCGCTGCTGATCCTCGCCGGGGCGGGCTCCGGCAAGACACGTGTGCTCACGCACCGGGTCGCCTATCTCATCCAGGTGCAGCACGTGCGCCCGGACGAGGTGGTGGCGATCACCTTCACCAACAAGGCCGCCGGCGAGATGAAAGAACGCATCGAGGGCCTCGTCGGGCCGGTAGCGCGCACCATGTGGATCAGCACCTTCCACAGCATGTGCGCGCGCCTGCTGCGCCGCGAGGCCCACCGCATGGGCTACAAGAGCACGTTCACGATCCACGACGAGGACGACCGGCGACGACTCATCAAGCGCTGCATGGAAGCGCTGAACGTCGACCCCAAGCGGTACCCGCCCGAGTCCATCAGCCGCCAGATCAGCGACGCCAAGAACCAGCTGCTGGGACCCGCCCAGTTTCGCGAGCAGGGCGGTCGCTTCGCGCAGGTCGCGGCCGACGTCTACGAGCTCTACGAGAAGCGCCACGCCGAGATGAACGCCATGGACTTCGACGACCTCCTGATGAAGACCGTGGAGCTGCTCGAGGGCTACCCGGACCGGCTCGAGCACTACCAGCAGGCCTTCCGCTACATCCTCATCGACGAATACCAAGACACCAACCACGCGCAGTACCGGCTCGCCAACCTGCTCGCCGGGGCGCACGGCAACCTCGCTGTGGTCGGCGACGACGACCAGAGCATCTACTCGTGGCGCGGGGCCGACATCCGCAACATCCTCGAGTTCGAGCGCGACTACCCCGAGGCGGAGATCATCCGGCTCGAGCAGAACTACCGCTCCACGCAGAAGATCCTCGACGCGGCCAACGCGGTCGTCACCCACAACCGGCGGCGCAAGGGCAAGAACCTGTGGACGCCGCGCGGTGAGGGTGCGCTCGTCCAGATCGTCGAGGTGAACGACGAGCGCGCCGAGGCGCAATTCGTGGCCAGCGAGGTGCAGAAGCTCCTCGAGGGGGAGGCCGGCGCCGACAGGGTCTACCGGCCCGACGAGGTGGCCGTCCTCTACCGCACCAACGCACAGAGCCGCATGCTCGAGGAGCAGTTCGGCCGCTACGCGATCGCCTACCAGGTGATCGGCGGGCCGAAGTTCTACGAGCGCGCCGAGATTCGGGACCTCGTCGCCTACCTCACCGTCCTGGTGAACCCGGACGACACGCAGCGATTGCTCCGTATCGTCAACGTGCCCAAACGGGGCGTCGGGGCGACGAGCCTGCAGCGGCTGCAGACGCACGCGGCCAGCGTCGGGGAGAACCTGTGGACCGCGCTGCGCGGGGCGGACGACGTCCCCGGGCTTTCTGCCGGAGCCGTCAACGGCCTGCTGACCTTCGCCAGGATCATGGAAGGCCTTCAGGCCACCCACACCGGCCGTCCCGTCGCGGAGATCGTCCGCGGCGTCATCGAGGAGACTGGCTACGAGGAGGGCCTCAAGGCGCAGAAGACGCTCGAGGCCGAGGGCCGTCTCGAGAACATCGAGGAGTTCGTCGGCGTCGCGGCGGAGTACGACAAGCGCGCCGACGACCCCAGCCTCGACGGGTTCCTCCAGGAGATCTCGCTCTACAGCGACACAGATGCCTACGCCGACACGAGCTCGCTGCTGACGCTCATGACGCTGCACAACGCCAAGGGTCTCGAATTCCCGGTCGTGTTCATCGCCGGGATGGAAGAGGGCGTGTTTCCGCACCAGCGCTCCCTCGACGAGCAGAACGTCGAGGAGGAGCGGCGCCTGGCATACGTCGGCATCACGAGGGCGATGGACCGGTTGTATCTCGTTTACGCGCGGGCGAGGACCCTGTGGGGCGCGGCGCAGTACAACGTCCCCTCACGCTTCCTCGACGAGATCCCCCCGGAGCTCGCCGAGCGGAAGACGATCGGGGGACGCTCCCCGGGCGGCTGGGACGGCGGCGGTGGCCGCTGGGGCAACGAGCCCTCGGGCCGCGACGGCTGGAGTGGCCGGCGACGCGGCTACGAGCAGGGCGGAAGCGACGTGGACGGCGCCTCGGGCCGCACCTTCACCGGTCTCGAGAAGAAGCAGCTCGACGAGGAGGTCGTGGAGCAGTTCTTCGCCGCCGGCGACCGTGTGCTCCACGCCACGCTCGGCGAGGGCACGGTGCTCACCATGCAGAGCGGCGGCATCGTCGTCGTGCGCTTCGAGAACGACGGCTCCGAGCGGCGGCTCATGGCCAGCGTGGCGCCGCTCAAGAAGCTGCGCGGCTGAACGGCGCCCGCGGCGCCGGGTCAGGGTCGCGCGGTCAGGGGCTGCTGCCCCAGCCGGCTACGAGCCACGCGCCATCGTCCGCCTTGGCCAGATTGACGAACAGAGTGTGCCTGCCCGCCTCACCCCACGGCGTCGCTTCGGTGGCCGGGACGATGCGCACATCCACCTCGACCTGCGCTCCGCCGGGGGTTCTCTGCACGCGCGTCACACGCAGCAGCTCGACGCTGCCGATGTCGTCGGTGGCCGGGGTGACTGCGGCGACGCCGGGGGCGGAAGCCGCCGCGATCCCGGCGTAGTCGTCGGCGTCGACCATCTCCCAGTACGCGGCCACCGCCGCCTCCGGCGTCCCGGCCAGCGGGGCGCTACCGGGAGCCGGCGTGGCGGCAGCCTCCGCCGGGGACGACGCGGCGCCGGTCGACGCGGCGCCGCAGGCGGCGAGTGACGCGGCGCCCATGGCTGCCAGAACCAAGGACGACGCGAGAAGGGCTGCCCGGGCCCGCCGCAAGGTGCGGCCGGGCCTGCGGCCGCCGAAGGGGACGCATGGCCCGGCGCCCTCGTGAGGGCGCCGGGCCACTCCGCCGCCGGCGTCCTCCGCCTTGGGGACCGACGAAGACATGGCTGTGGTGCGGCGTGACATGGCGCCCCCTCTCTGGTCTGGTCGAGAACACTGAGACAAGCTCACCACAGGCCGGCCGGCCTGTACAGGATGACAATAGTAAGGCTCCTCCGAGGGCGACAGCAGGAGCCGCCGAGGACCCCGCGGGCGTCTCCACGGTGGCCCGTCGCCGACCGGCCTGCGATAGAGTGGGCGGCAGCCAGTCCACCCATGGCCTCAGGAGGGTCTGCCATGGCCGTCGAGATCACGCGCGCGGGCGCCGTGGCCGTCGTCGTCGTCAACCGTCCGGAAGCGCTGAACGCCCTGAACGCGGAGACCAACGAAGCGCTTCTCGCAGCGGTGGGCGAGCTTTCGGTCGACGAGTCCATCCGGGCGGTCGTTCTCACCGGCGCGGGCGACAAGGCGTTCGTCGCCGGAGCCGACATCGCTGAGATGAGTGGCCTCACGGTCGAGCAGGCGCGGCGGTTCGGGGCCCTCGGCCAGACCGTCATGAGCGACATCGAGGCGTCGCCGCAGCCGTGGGTCGCCGCCGTCAACGGGTTCGCCCTCGGAGGCGGCTGCGAGCTCGCGCTCGCGTGCGACATCCGTCTCGCGAGTGACAACGCCAAGTTCGGCCAGCCCGAGATCAACCTCGGCATCACACCGGGCTTCGGTGGCACGCAGCGCCTGCCGCGCAACGTGGGGGAGGGCTGGGCCAAGTACCTGGTGCTCAGCGGCCGGCACATCCGCGCCGACCAGGCGCTGCGCATCGGGCTCGTGCAGGCGGTGTTTCCCAAGAACGAGCTCATGCCAAAGGCGATGAAGCTGGCGGAGGAGCTCGCCGGCAAGAGCCCCCTGGCGATGCGCTCCTGCAAGGCGGCCGTGAACGCGGCCGCCGACACCGACATCGTCACGGGTCAGGGCATCGAGCGTGATCTGTTCGCCCGGGCCTTCGCCACCGAGGACCAGACCGAGGGCATGGCTGCCTTCCTGGAAGGGCGGTCGCCGGAGTTCGGCGGCCGCTGAGCCTGCGGGCCGGCCAGCGCGTCACTCGGGCCGGCGTCGCGTCACCCGGAGCGGGCGCGACCTGACGGGTCAGGCGCCGGTCGCCTCTGCGAGGCGCGCGAGGACTTCATGGACGCCGGGCGTGGCGTGCACCAGTACGTCCCCCGCCTCCAGCACCGGACGGGGCGTCTCGTCGGTCACAGCCGCGACCGTGCAGGCATGGCGCCGCGCGTCTCGCTCGCCCCAGTCTCGGATCGCGGCGAACGCGGTGACGTCGGTGAGGTCGTCGCCGCAGCCCATCGCGCAGAGGAAGTCGCCGGCGCTCAGCAGGCGGCGGACGGCCGTCCCCTTGGTGAACGGCAGAGGCGGTCGCACCTCGAAGGCGAAATGGCCCGTGGCGACGGCGAGGCCGCGCTCTCGCGCGGGCTCCACGACGCGGGTGAGGATCTCGTGACGAGTGGCGGCGGGGTCGACGGCCAAGCGGTAGTGGATCGCCAGCACGGTCCGTTTGTCCTCGAGCACTACGCCCAGGCGCTCGCAGTCCAGGTCGCGCGCCGCTTGCTCGGCGACGTCGTGGATGGCGGCCGCGTAGCGCTCGGCCTGTGGCTCCGTGGAGACGCTCCCGTCGGCGGCCATGGTCTCGAGGCCGTGAGTGCCCACGTAGGCCGCGCCCTCGAGCGGGATCATGCGCCGTCCGTCCTCGAGCCCGCGGCCGGTCGCGAAGACCACAAGACCCAGACGCTTCACCAGCACGGCGAGCACTTCCCGGAACTGCCCGGGGACGCGGGCATCTCCGGGCCGGGGGGCGATCGGCGAGATCGTCCCGTCGATGTCGCAGACGAGCGCCGTCGCGGCCGGCGCGTCGGCGGCGGCGGCGACGAAGGCGTCCAGCGCCTCTGACCCGCTGATGATCTGTGACCGAGCTTCCATGACGGTCCCCTGAATCTCGCTGGGCGTGAGCGTACCCGTTGTTCGCAAGTCCGCAACGATGGCCGTCGCCCAGGTCAAGTCCGCGGGGTCGGTGCCGATACTCCCGGGGAGAGAGATGACTGGACTTTCAGACAACGCGCGAGCGCCGCTGCCTGGGGGAAAGCCGCGAGACGTGCGCGCCGACCCCTACCTGAAGTCGATGCTCCTCGGCTTCATCGAGGACAGCTACCTGCACACGGGCACGTTCACGCAGTTCGCGGCCGAGGTGCTGCAGGTCATCGCCTACGCGGTCGTCGTGCCGGTGGCGTTCACCGAGGGGTTCCTCAGGTCCTATCTCTCGATCGACCGCGTGGTGGAGGACGAGGGCGGCCGCATCAAGATCATCCCCAGGATCGATGCACGTATCGAGGACATGATTCGCGACGTCGACGAGATCACGGCGCAGGTGGATCCCGGCGCGGTGTTCAATCCCGTGGTGCGCGCCAAGCTCGACGCCGTGCACCAGACCTCCGGAAAAGCGATGAAATGGGACCTGAACACGCTCTCGAGTATGGACGACGCGGAGCTGATGGAGGTCCTGCGCGAGATGCAGGCCGAGTCCGAGGCCGCCGGCGGCGCGAGCGGCGGCGAGAGCGACGAGGCGACCGACTACTTGCGCTCCAAGATCGCCACCATCCGCCGCAATGTGCGCCAGTTCCAGACCCGTCAACAGGCCGGGGCGCCCCGTGGTGAGCCTGAGGACGGGGAGGACACAAGCCCTGCCCGGCCGGGCGAGGCTCTCGCCTGAGGTCCGGTCCCCGCCGGTGTCCCGGCCGCGTGACTTGCGATAGCATGCGCGCGTAGGCGGCAAGGGGCGTTCCGTGCAGCACTTCTCCGACAGACTGGCAGCGGCCGTGCGCGCGCGACGCAGTGTCGTCTGCGTCGGCCTTGACCCCGTACTGGAGCGCATGCCTCCCGAGCTCGTTCACAAGTACCGGCCGCAGGCGGCCGAGCTTGGCGATGAGGCGGCCGTCGCCGCCTGCTTCCAGGAGTTCTGCAGCGGAGTCATCGACGCCGTCGCCGGCGTCGCCGCCTGCATCAAGCCGCAGGCGGCCTTCTTCGAGCAGTATGGCGCCGCCGGCTGGCAGGCCCTCGGCGCCGTCGTCCGTTGCGCCCACGAGTACGACCTTCCGGTGATACTCGACGTCAAGCGCGGCGACATCGCCTCGACCGGCGCCGCCTACGGGCACGCGGCTTTCGGCGGGGCGGCCGGCTTCGAGGGACCGGTCTCCGGTCTCGACGCCGACGCCGTCACCGCGAGCCCGTATCTCGGCGACGACTCGCTCGCGCCCCTGGTGGAGCACTGTTCCGAGGGACGCGGCGTCTTCGTCCTCACGCGCACGAGCAATCCGGGCGCGCGCCTGCTTCAGGAGGTCGAAGCAGACGGGCGTCCGCTCTTCCTGCGCGTGGCCGATCTCGTGCGTGAGCTCGGCGCCGCACACGTCGGCGAGGCCGGCTACAGCGACGTCGGCGCGGTCGCCGGCGCGACCGCGCCGGCGCAGCTTTGCCTCGTGCGCGAGGCTCTGCCCAACGCGTTCCTTCTCGTCCCGGGCTACGGCGCCCAGGGCGCCGGCGCCGACGCGCTCACGGGACTCGCCGCGGGCGACGCTGCCGGCTTCATCGTCAATGCGTCGCGGTCGATCATCTTCGCGTGGCAAGACGCAGGTGGCGATTATCGAAGGGCTGCGGCCGCGGCCGCCGAATCAATGCGCAGCGATCTACAGGACAGTCTGTGACCGACGAGACCCCCAAGAAGAGGACGCGTCGTCGTCCGGCGCCCGCTGGCGGCACGACGCCGGCCTCCGACTCTGCCGCGCCTGGCGCCGGCAGCCCGGCCGAACCCGACGCCGCGCTCGAGCGTCTCGCCTCGATGGGCACTGGCGAGGCCGCCAGACCTGCGGCCTTGCCGCCGACTCCTGCCGTGTCCAGCTATTCGAGCCCGCCGCCCGGCCAGCCGGCGCGGCCCATGGAATCGGCCCAGCGGACCCCTCGGGCTCGGCCACGCCCCGCAGGGGGGTCGAGCTCCAATCAGATCGTAGCCCGCATCGCCGCTCCGGTCGTCTTCCTCATCGCCGTCATCGCTCTCGTCGGCATCGTGGTGCAGTCCGGAGTGATGAACGACTCCGGGGAGCCCACGCCCAAGCCGGCCCCCAAGGCGACGAAGAGCACGTCGGTCACCAAGAAGTACGTGGTCAAGAGCGGCGACTCGTGGTCGAGCATCGCTCTGCGGTTCAACACCAGCGTCAAAGAACTTCGGGCGCTCAACCCCGACCTGAGCGCCTCCACGCTGGTCGTCGGGGTTCGCGTCGTCGTCCCCAGACCGTAGCGACGGCGCGCCGGCGGCCGTGATCTCCGGCCGGCGCCCGTAGCTGCGACGCGGGCGCCCGCCGCGCCGGTCCGGCGCCCGCCGTTCCTTCGCCCGCTTCTCTCGCGGAGCTTCGCCTCCGCGCTCACGTCTGCCTGCGTCCGTCGCGAGCCGGGCGGGCGAGCACGCACGACCGGACTGCCCCCAGAAGCCCACGCCGTGATGGTGGCGTGACTGCGGGTCCCCACGAAGTGGGGAGTATGCAAAGAAAAGTGTTGCATGATGGGGAAGAGTGGGGTAGAGTGGCGCGCATGCAGCGACCGTTGTTGGTGGGGGAGTTCGAATTCACGCTCGATGCGAAGAACCGCATCGCCGTTCCCGCCCGCCTGCGCCCGGCGTTCACGGAGGGCATCTACGTGACCCAGGAGAACGAGCGCTGCCTCGGCGGCTACAGCCCGGACGAGTTCCAGCGCCGCCTGGAAGAGGACGTCGAGGTCACGAAGGCCGGCACCGTCGGCCGGCGCGACGTCAAGCGACGTCTCGCCGCCACGGCCGTGTTCTTCCCCGAGCTCGACCGGCAAGGGCGCGTGACGCTCCCCGCCAAGCACGTCGAGTACGCAGGTATCACCCGAGACGTGAGCGTCATCGGCGTCGCGGACCACGTGGAGATCTGGGACCGCACCGCTTGGACAGACTACCTGGCCCACCTTGAGGAGGAGGCCGATGCTACCGCAGACGAGCGTTCAACTCCGTGAGTACGAGATGGCCCTCGCTCACACCCCGGTCCTTCTCGACGAGTTGCTCGAGTTGCTGCGGCCGGCCAAGGGTGAGACGGCCATCGACTGCACCTTCGGCGCCGGCGGTCACGCCGAGGCCGTCGCCGCGGCGCTCGGCGCCCGTGGCCGGCTGATCGCGGTCGACCGCGACCCGAGCGTCGCCGAGTACTTCCGGGACGTCGTCCGCGCCGCGCCCTGCGCGTGCGAACTCTTCCACGGCAACTTCGCCGAGGTGCTCGCCGAGCGTGAGACCGCCTCGGCCGACATCGTCTACATGGACCTCGGCGTCTCGTCGATGCAGCTCGACCGCCGCGAACGCGGGTTCAGCTACGCCTACGACGCGCCGCTCGACATGCGCATGGATCCCGGGCTCGAGGTCACGGCCGCCGATCTGGTGAACACGCTGCCCGAGGCCGAGCTCACGAGCATCTTCCGCCGCTACGGCGAAGAGCGGTACGCACGCAACATCGCCCGAGGCGTCGTTCAGGCGAGGAAGAAGACGCCGCTCACGTCGACGAGTGAGCTCGTCGAGATCGTGAAGCGCACCATCCCGACGCCGGCCCGCTTCGCCGCCGGCAACCCGGCGCGACGCGTCTTCCAGGCGCTGCGCATCGTCGTCAACGACGAGCTCGGCTCGCTCGCCCGCGGCCTCGAGGAAGCCTATCGGGTGCTCCGTCCCGGCGGGCGTCTGGCGGCGATGAGCTTCCACTCGCTCGAGGACCGCATGGTCAAGGACTTCTTCAAGGGCCATGCCGCCGGCTGCATCTGCCCGCCCGGCCTGCCCCAGTGTGTGTGCGGTCACGAGCCGACGCTGCGGCTCCTCACCCGCCGGCCGATCACGCCGCGGGCGGCGGAGGTCGAGTCGAATCCGCGCAGCAAGTCCGCCAAGCTCCGCGTCGCCGTGAGGCTGGAGGAGTAGCAGGTGGCCACCGCCGTACGGCATGCGCAGCGCGCTCCCACGGTCCGGCCCGACGATGAGGTGCGCCGGGACCAGCCCGCCTACGCGTATCGCGCGCCGCGGACGCGGAGGCGCGCGGCGCAGCGCTCGCGCGTCACGCGGGCGTTCGTCATCTTCGTCGCCTGCCTCACGGTGCTCGCCGTCGGGCGCGTGGCCTTGAGCTTCGCGGTCGTCCAGAAGAGCCTGCAGACCGAGGCGGTGATCCACGAGGAGCGGCGCATCACCGCCCTCAACGACAAGCGCCAGGAGCAGCTGGCCCAGCTGGCCTCCCCCGTAAGGATCCGCAAGATCGCCGAGAAGGAGCTGGGGCTCGTCGAGGCCACGCACCCCCTCTATCCCAAACCGCTTCTGCGCGGAACGGTCGCCGAGGTCACGGCGAACCGCTGATGGCGGCTCGCTCGACAGGCCGTCGTCGCCCGGCCCGTCGGCGCGGCATCCTGCGGGGGCGCAAGTCCGGCACCGGCGGCTTCGACGGCCGCATCCGGCTGCTCCGCTTCGTCTTCATCGTCTTTCTCGTAGTCGTCGGCGGCAAGGCCGTCGCGCTCGCCTCGTCGTCCCAGAACCTCACGAAGATCGCCCAGGAACAACAGGTCAAGGAGGTCATCCTTCCGGCGCCCAGGGGTGCGATCCTGGACCGGAACGGTCACGAGCTCGCCGTGGGCAAGCCGCAGCAGACCGTGTACGCGACGCCGTACCTCCTCGTCGATGCGGCGGGGGCGGCGGACGAGCTCTGCGACGCGCTGCAGATCAACCGTCGCCGGAAGCG
>DASRZL010000006.1:0-34736 GCA_035686425.1 Thermoleophilia bacterium | reverse complement strand
CGCGTGTCCGGGTCCACGAGCACCGGGGAGAGCAGGCCGCGCTCGTCCAGCCGCCGCAGCAGGCGGGGGGAGAGGTCCGTCAGCTTGGCGAAGCGCCCGATGGGGATGAGGCTGTCCCTGTCCATAGCGGCAGGGTACGCGCGCGAACGGCGGCGGGCAATGCTCCGGGCCCGGCACTCACCGCCCCGCTTCGAGCCGGAGGCTCCAGATCGTCCCCGGAGGCGCCGCCGTCGGCTGCGACAGAGCGGAGGCCAGAGCGGCGACCGCCAGCGGCAGCGCCGCGAGCACGTAGAGCACGGGCGCCAGCCCCGCCGCGTCGCCGAAAACGCCGAGACCGGCGACGATCAGGCCGCCGGCTCCCCCGCACAGGCCGACGATGAGCCCCGTCGCCAGCCCCATGCGTGACGGCAGGTACTCCTGACCCAGCACCAGTACGACGCTCATGTTGGCGTTCATGGCCAGCCCGGCCACGACCACCGCCGGGATCATGGCGGCGTAGCTGAGGCTGGGCAGCACCGCGATCGCGGGCACGAGGATCAACTGCGGGACGATCAGTACCCAGCGGCGGCTCAGGCGATGGGCGGCGACGCCACCGAGAAGGGTGCCGCAGGCTCCAGCCGCGAGCAGGATGCTCGACATCACGTTGCTGGCCGACGGAGTGGTCCCCCGCGCATCGAGCAGATACAGCGGCACGAAGGTGAGCAGCCCGATGGTGACCCCGCCGGAGAGGGCGAACAGGGCGAGCAGCAGCGCGAACGGCCGCCATTCACAGCTCTGCGCGTCTGGGGACGACGACCGGTGCTCGTGGGGAGTGCCGCTGGAGAACCGGCGGACGACGAGCGTGACCGCCGCTGCGGCGGCGAAGGGGATGACGGCGATCAACGCCGTTCCGTGGAGTCCGAGCAGGGGGAGGGCGGCGGCCACCACGAGCGGGCCCAGAGCCCAGCCGACGCCTCCGCCGACCGAGTACACGCTCATGTCGGCGGTGACGCGGCTGCCGGAGGAGTGCCGCGCCCAGCGCGCTCCCTCGGGGTGGTACGCGGCCACCCCTGCGCTGCACACGATCACCGCGAGCAGGGTTGCCGCGTACGCCGTCGTGAATCCGACCGCGGCGATGCCGATGCCCGCGACCACGAGTCCTGCCGGCAGCAGCAGCCATGCCTCGCGGCGGTCTCCGTGGGCGCCGATGAGCGGCTGGAACAAGGCGCTGGCGACGCTCGCGGTGAGGGCGAAGACGCCGACCGCCGCGTAGCTGTAGTCCCGCTCCACGACGAGGAACGGCAACAGCGCCCACAGGGCGCCCGAGCTGAGGTCGGCGGCGGTGTGCCCCAGCGTGAGCGTTATCAGGGTGCCCCGCGCGGTCCGGCGCCCGGCGGCAAGGCTGCTCACGACGTCTCTCTGGTCGCGAGCCGGTGTTGGGTGGCGGTGGGCAGTGGTGGGTCCTTTCCGGGGGTCTCCTGCGGGCGCCAGAGGACTCTAGCACCGCGGTGGCACCCGTTCGGGTAGCATCTCGCGTGCAACGTGTCGGCGGCCGGTCCGCACGGACCGGGAAGGGGAGAGGCGGGGATCCGTATGCGTATCGTGGTGCACGGCCAGCAGGCATTCGGCAAGGCCGTGCTCGAGGCGCTCCTCGAGCGCGACGACGACATCGTCGCCGTCTACGCGCCACCGGCCGCGCCCGGCGCCAAGGCCGACCCGCTCGTGGAGGCCGCGCTCGCGGCCGGGATTCCGGTACTGCAGCCCGCCTCGTTCCACACGCCGGCGGTGTGCGACGAGTTCCGGGCGCTGGCGCCCGATCTGCAGGTGATGGCCTTCGTCACGCTGGTCGTCCCCGAGGAGTCTCTGACCATCCCCGCGCGCGGCACCATCCAGTACCACCCGTCGCTGCTGCCGAGACACCGCGGGCGCAGTTCCATCAACTGGCCCATCATCAAGGGCGAGACCGAGACGGGGCTGTCCGTCTTCTGGCCCGACGCGGGCCTCGACACCGGTGACGTGCTGCTGCAGAAGCGCACCCCGATCTCCGAGACCGACACGCTCGGATCCGTCTACTTCGACCGTCTCTTCCCGCTGGGCGTCGAGGCCATGCTGGAGGCGGTCGACCTCGTCGCCGGTGGCGCGGCCCCGCGCCTCCCGCAGGACCACGCGCAGGCCACGTACGAGGGGCCGTGCGAGCGACGGAACGCACGCATCGACTGGGGCCGGCCGTGGAAGCAGATCCACGACCTCATCCGCGGCTGCGACCCAGCGCCGGGGGCCTGGACCACCTGCGGCGGCCAGGCCGTGCAGGTCTACTCGGCCGTGCCGCTGCCCGCCCGCGACTTCTCGGGACTCGGCGGAGAGGTCGGGGAGGTCGTCGAGGTGTCAGTCGACGGCTTCAGTGTGGCGTGCCCGGACGGCCGCGTCCGGGTGACGCGCGTGCGGCCGGCAGGCGGCCCCAAGCTGCCCGCAGGCGAGTGGGCGGCGGGTGCGGGGCTCTCCGCCGGCGCCCGCCTCGAGTAGCGGCGCATCCCACGCCTCGTGAGCAGTCGCCGACAGGGCGGTCGGCCTGGTTGCGAGGGGAGAGCTGTCCCGCTCAGGCCACGGAGAGCCCGCGGAGCGGGACCGGCCTGCGCGAGGTGCACAGCTCGCAGCCGCAGCCGGCGGCGTGCCGCCAGCCGTGCCCCGGGGCGCGCCACGACGGCACCACGCACTCCTTTCCGCTCGCTTCAAGCCGCCAGAAGCTGATGCCGTCGTAGAAGTAGGTGGATGTGCCCGGGCCTTCACCCTGGTTCCAGGCCTCGCACTCAGCGCAGATGACCTGACACCTGCTGAATGTCTGACGAGCCACGTTCACTTGCCTCTCTCCCCGCCCGCCGGCGTCTCTCGCGCCGGGCATCTGTGTCCTGTATCGACACTGTATGACCGCCACTCCCCAGAACATTCGTCGGGGTGTGCGGTGTATGGCGCGAAGAAGGAGTGAGGCGACAACGGTCGTCCCGGGCCCGGCGCCACGCGGCAACGTGAGCCAGAGAAGGGCTCTCATCGGATCGCGTTGACGTATGCTGTTCCGCAGTCGGAGATACCGCCGGGAGCATCATGCAGACGACCCCATGGACATGAGTGCCGAGACACGGGGCAGGCCGCCGCGCGGGAGCCTGTCGCAGCAGAAGATCTGCCAGGCCGCGCTGGCCGTGATCGACGCCGAGGGCCTGCCTGCCCTGAACATGCGCCGCCTCGGTTCCGAGCTCGGGGTGGACGCCATGGCCGTGTATCGCCACCTGCCGAACAAGCAGGCGATCCTCGATGGCGTCGTCGATCTCGTTCTCGCCGATCTCGCCGACGGCTCGCCCGCAGGGCTTCGCGAACGGGCGCGCACCTTCTTCACGTCGTTGCGAAGCGTGCTCGCCGCGCACCCGAACGCCATCCCGCTGGTCGCGAGTTCGGCGCTGCAGACGGGGGCGGCGAAGGAGAAGGCGTCTCGCCTTCTCGCCGTGTTCGGGCACTCGGGACTGAGTGACGAGCGGGCGCTCGACGCCTTCCACACGCTGGAGAGCTTCACGTTCGGCTACGCGTGGCTCGAGGTCGCCGGCTTCGTCGGCGAGCTGCCGGAGAGCGCGCCGTTCCTGCGGCGCAACATCCCGGCGGGCGCCGGGACCGGCGCCGCATCCCCCGCGGACGGGGGCCGAGACGAACGCTTCCGGCGCTGCCTCGACGCGCTGCTCGAGGCGCTGCTGCCGGCCTGACCCGCCGGGCTCGGCTGCCGAAGCATCCGCAAGATGGTATGTTTACTTAGTAGACTTGGTCGACCCGCCCCGTCGCGAGAGCGGGTCCCTTCCCCGCCGTTCGAGAGGTTGCGCGCATGCATTGGCCGACGCCCCTGCTGTCTCTGAGACGTCGCATCGCGCTGCGCGTCTCGGCGGCCCCCTATCTGACCAAGTGGCTGGTGCTGGGGGTGCTCATCGGCGCCGTCGCCGGGCTGGGGGCGATCGCGTTCGTGACGTTGCTGGAGCTCTCGACCCACTTCCTGCTCGGCGTCGTCGGGGGGTACACGCCGCCGTCACCCGCCAACGAGGGCGGCGTCACCGCCGCAGGCCATTTCGCGCGCCCCTGGGCGATCCCGCTCGTCGTCGGTCTCGGCGGGCTGATCTCCGGCCTGCTCGTGTATCGCTTCGCCCCAGAGGCGTCCGGGCACGGGACCGACGCCGCCATCGCAGCTGTCCACAACGACCCCAAGGGGATTCGCCCGAAGACGGCGCTCGTCAAGATGGTCGCGTCGGCGATCACCATCGGTTCCGGGGGCTCGGGCGGTCGCGAGGGTCCGACGGCGCAGATCAGCGCCGGATTCGCCTCTTTCCTCGCCCGCGGGTTCGGGCTGAGTCAGGACGACGCGCGCATCGCCGTCACCATCGGTATGGGGGCCGGGATCGGCGCCATCTTCCGCACGCCGCTGGGGGGCGCCGTCGTCGGCGCGGAGGTCCTCTACCGCCGCGACTTCGAGACGGCGGCCATCGTGCCGGGACTGATCGCGTCCATCGTCGGATTCGTCGTCTTCGGCGCTGTCGAGGGGTTCGCGCCGATCTTCGGCTATCACGAAGGCTTGCGCTTCGACCAGCCGATCCAGCTCGTGTACTACGCGCTCATCGGGGTCGCCGCCGCCCTCGTCGGTCTGCTCTACGACAAGGCGTTCTGGACGACGCACGACCTGTTCGGGCGGTCCCGCTGGCCCCGGTGGCTGCTTCCGGCGGTCGGCGGCCTGCTCGTCGGGTGCATCGCCCTGCTGTTCCCCCAGGTGCTGGGCACCGGCTACGGCTGGGTGCAGCAGATGATGACCCGCCCGGGACTCATGTCGCTGTCGCTCTGGCTCGTCTTGCTACTGCCGCTCGCGAAGATCCTGGCCACGAGCCTCTCCATCGGCTCCGGCGGCTCCGGCGGCATCTTCGGCCCCGGCATGGTCATCGGAGCCCTGGTCGGGGCGGGCGCCTGGCGGGTGCTCGAAGCAGTCGCGCCGGGGGTCCCGCTCAGCCCCGCCCCCTTCGTCATCGTCGGCATGATGGCGAGCTTTGGCAGTATCGGTCACATTCCCATCGCGACGATGCTCATGGTGGCGGAGATGACGGGCAATCTGTCCCTGCTCGCCCCGGCCATGGTGGCCGTCGGCATCGCCACGCTCATCGTCGGCGACCGCCACATCTACCACTCCCAGCTGGCGTCGCGCGAGGACGCGCCGGCGCACCGCTTCCGCTTCGGCCTGACCCCGGTCGGCGCCCTGCCTCTCGCGGCCGTCATGGAGGACCCGCCCCTTGTGCTGCAGGCGGACGAGCCCGCACTCGACGCGCTCGAGCGCGTGGACGCCGCGGGTCTCGAATCGGCGCCGGTCGTCGGCCGCGACGGCGCGTATCTCGGCATCCTGCCGGCGAGCGCCGAGAGCACGGGCCGGGGCAGGACGGAGACGGCCGGAGACCTCGCCGCGGTCCGCGGCCCGGTGATTCCCGCCGACTCGACGCTCGACACCGCCATCGAGCTGCTCGCCCTCAACCGGGCGACGTGGGCGCCGGTGGTCTCCGCCGACGGGCGCCTCGCCGGCACGGCCACCTCCAAGCGGCTGCTCCGCCACTACACCCGTCTGGTCCATGCCGGGGTGCGCCGCCTCGACGCGCTGGCCGGCCGCGGCGCTCTGTTCGAGGGGCGCCTGACGGCGGACGCCGAGATCGCTGGGATGAGCATCAGCGAGATCGCGTGGCCGCCCGAGACGCTCGTGCTCAGCGTGCGTCGAGGCGAGGAGACGCTCTTCGCCACGCCCGAGATGCGGGTCCGGCGCGACGACGAGCTCGTGGTGGTCACCCGGCCCGAGCACATGGAGGCGCTGGACGGGCTGCTCGGATCGCGCCCGGAGCCCGGCGCACGACGCGGAGAACCTCTGCTCTAGGGTGTAGCGTGCGCATCGGGGTACACACGAAGCAGCGTGACGACCACGGAAGGAGGCGGACGATGGCTCTCGTAGTCCTGGACGGCGCCGCCAAGACGTACGGCGCCGGCGGCCTCGCCGTCCATGCGCTACGGCCGACCGAGCTCAGCATCCCGGCGGGGCAGTTCGTCGTCCTTCTCGGTCCCAGCGGATCGGGCAAGACGACGTTTCTCGACCTCGTCGGGGGGATCGAGCGACCCTCGTCGGGGCGGCTCGTCGTGGATGGCAGCGACCTTGCCACGCTCGGCCCCGAGGAGCTCACTCGCTACCGCCGCGAGGAGGTCGGTTTCGTCTTCCAGTTCTTCAACCTCGTACCGACGCTCACCGCGCTCGAGAACGTGGAGCTCATGGCGGAGCTGGTGGGGCGCGGTGACGCGAGCCGCGCGGCTCTCGAAGAGGTCGGCCTCGGCGACCGCCTCGACCACTTCCCCGGTGCGCTTTCCGGCGGCGAGCAGCAGCGGGTCGCGATCGCCCGGGCCCTCGTCAAGCAGCCCCGTCTGCTGCTCTGCGACGAGCCCACCGGCTCGCTCGATCTGGACACCGGCAGGCAGGTCCTCGAACTGCTGCAGGCCGCCGCTCGTGAAGACCGGACCGTGATCGTCGTGACGCACAACTCGGCGATCGCCGAGGCGGCCGACAGGGTGGTCCGTCTGCGCTCGGGAGCCGTGGTCTCGGACGAGAGAAACGCCGAGCCCGTGCCGGCGAGCGAGGTGGACTGGTGATGGCCGGCGCGCCGTGAGCCTCCTCGCGCGCAAGATGCGGCGTGACGTGCGTGCGCGGCGCGGCCAGTTCGCCGCCGTCGTCGTGACCATCTTCCTCGGCCTCGCCCTGTTCGCGCTGTCTTACGACGCCTACGCGAACCTGAAGGCGTCGTACCAGCGCGTGTTCGACATCACGCACTTCGCCGACTTCACGGCGAGCGGCGGCGATACCACGGCGATCCTCGCCGCCGGCAGGGCGCTGCCCGGCGTGTCCACCGCCTACGAGCGTCGCATCGCCGACGTCGCCGTGCGCGTGGGCGATCACAAGCTGCTCGGGCGGCTCGTCGGCCTGCCGGCCGGTGAACAGCCGCCCGTGGACGGGGTCATCGTGCTGAAGGGCACGTACCTCTCGCCGGACCGCGGCGACGGCGTGCTCGTCGAGAAGCACATGGCCGGGCACTTCGGGCTCCGCCCGGGAGACCGGCTCGAGGCGCTGGGCGCGGCCGGTTGGCGCCCTGTCGTCGTGCTCGGCGAGGCGGCCTCCGCGGAGTACCTCTGGCCGGCCCCCAGCCGACAGGAGATCCTCGCCTCCCAGGACGACTTCGGCGTGCTCTTCGTCCCCGACCCCCTGTTGGACGAACTGCCGCCGCCGTCGGTGACGTCGCAGGTGCTGTTCACCTACGCGCCCGGCGCCGACCGCGCCGCCCTCGATGCCCGGCTCGGCGAGACGGCGCGGCAGCAGGGGGCCGTCGACGCGTTCACCCAGGCCGATCAGCCCTCCAATGCGGCATTGAGCGAGGACATCAACGGATTCGGCGAGATGGCCGTCATGTTCCCGATCCTCTTCCTCGGGGCGGCGGCAATGGCGACGTACATCCTGCTGACCAGGCTGGTGCTCTCGCAGCAGGCACAGGTCGGGCTGCTGCTCGCCAACGGTTTCGGGCGCGGTACGGTGTTCCGGCACTACCTCTCGTTCGGCCTCTCGGCTGCTCTCGCCGGCGCGATCCCCGGCCTCGTCGTCGGCATCGTGCTGGCGCGCTTCGTCACGAGGCTGTACACGGACGCCGTCTCCGTCCCGATCCACATCATCCAGTTCCACCCGACCACCGTGATCGTCGGACTCGTCTTCGCCGTCGTCGTGGGCGCCCTCTCGACTCTCGCTCCGGCGATGAGGGCGGCTCGGCTCGCGCCCGCCGCGGCTATGCGCGGGCAGATCGGCTCCGGGCACGGCGGTCGCAGCCTCCTCGAGCGCATCCTGCCCCCGCTTCGCTCGCTGCCGACGCGCTGGAAGATGGTGCTGCGCGGCGTCGGGCGCAACCGGCGGCGGTCCCTCTCCACGGTCCTGGGCATCGTGCTTGCCGCGACGCTGATCCTCGCCTCCTGGGGCATGCTCGACACGACGACCACGCTCCTGCAGCGTCAGTTCGTGGATATCCAACGGCAGGACGCCGAGGCGTACTTCGCCGGCGCCGGCGGCGCGGGGGCGACGGCGGCGTCGGCCACGCGGGACGTCGCCGCGGTGGCCGCCGTCCCCGGCGTGGCTCGCGCCGAGGCACTCGCCGACGTCCCGGCCGCGATCAGGTCGTCGTCGGGCATGTACCGGACCCAACTCCAAGCCTACGAGCCGGGGACGCAGCTGCACGGCTTCTTCGTCGCCGGCCGCGGACGCGTGTCGCCACCGACGACGGGTCTCTACCTGGGCAGTTCGCTGCGCGACTTGCTCGATCTGTCCGTAGGGGACGAAGTCGCCGTCGAGCTCTCGTCGCTCGGGACGACCATCCGCGAGCGCGTCGCCGGGTTCGTCGACGAGCCGATGGGTACCTTTGCCTACCTCTCGCTGCCACAACTTCGGAGCGCCCTCGGCCCCGGGGCACCGGAACCTGTCAACGCGGCGTCGGTCAAGTT
Organism: Thermoleophilia bacterium; assembly: GCA_035686425.1. Classification (GTDB taxonomy): domain Bacteria; phylum Actinomycetota; class Thermoleophilia; order UBA2241; family UBA2241; genus CAIXSE01. The sequence goes on along the minus strand of DASRZL010000006.1, from coordinate 26,183 downwards.
CTCGCCGGGGGCGGACGGCGCGGCCGTGCGCGCCCGCATCGCCGGCCTCCCGGAGGTGGCCGCCGTGGTCGACTCGCGGGCGCTGTACACCGCCGCGCAGTCGTTCATGGGGCTCTTCTACGCCTTCGTCGGCCTGATGGTCGTCCTCGGCGCCGTCATGGCCCTCGCCCTCATCTACACGACGATGTCGGCGAACATCTCGGAGCGCCTTACCGAGCTGGCGTCGCTGCGGGCCGCCGGAATGGGTCGCCGCCAGCTGACGCTGCTCGTCTCCAGTGAGAACCTGCTGCTCACCGTGATCGGCATCGTGCCGGGCCTGGTGATCGGCTACTACGCGGCAGCCGCGTTCATGGCGTCGTTCAGCAGCGACCTCTTCTCGTTTGACCTCGCGCTGCGGCCGTGGACGCCGGCGCTGGTCGCGCTCGCGCTCATCGCGGCGGCGCTGCTCTCGCAGTGGCCGGTGCTGCGCGCCGTCGACCGCATCGACATCGCCGTCGTCGTGCGCGAGCGGTCGACCTAGGCGCGGTCGAGCGCCGGCGATGAGCTGCTCACGCGCCGCCGGCGAGGCGCCTGCGGCTCGGAGTCGCGCGCGCCGGATCAGCGCCGCAGGAGCCGCTCGGTCACGCCGGCGACCGTCTCCTTGCCGTAGCTGGACGTCGGATTGTGGTCGGTGAACACGGCCAGACCGATGCGGACCCGGCGGCGCTCCAGTCGGGCGGCCTGGTTCGCCAGCGTCCACGCGCCGAGCCAGCCCGCCTTGCAGTACACGCGGTAGCCTCGTGGCTCGGCCGTCACGGGGATGCCCCAGCGCTGCCAGGACACGACGTGCGCGAGCAGCCCGTTGGCGAAGCGGCGGTGATGGTCCGGCACGTACCGCTCCATGTCGCGGAAGAAGCGCGCCAAGTCGGCTGCGGCCGCACGGCTCACGATCCAGGCCCCGCCGGCGCGGAACGTGCGCATGCGCGCCGTGCGTGCGAGACGCATGAGGCCCCGCCTGCCGACGCTCCGGTAGACGGCGTCCGCGGCCGCGTTGTCGGAGACGGTGATCATGCGCGTGAGCGTCGCGCGCATCGCGGGTCCGATGAAACGATGGTGGCGGAGATAGGCCACGAGGAGCATCGCCTTGACGACGCTTGCGGTGATGAACGGCCGCTGCTCGCGGTAGCCGTACAGACGGCCGCGGCTGTCGATGACCGCCACGGCGACGTCCCCGGCGCGCCGGGCCGCCCAAGCGAAGGCGGCGCGCCGGGCGCGGGCCGTGGGCACCAGTGGCGGAAGTGGCGCGAGTACGCGGAGCGCGGCCGGCGTCGCGCTCGCCGCGCCGCGGCCGCCTGCGTCCACGGCGTGGGCGACGAGCAAGTAGCGGCCGCGGGGCAGCCGCAGGCGGCCCCTCCAGATGCGTTCGACGCCGACGGCGGTCACTCGGCCCGTGACCAGGCGACGGCGCACCTCGCCGGAGCGCGTGGTCACCAGTAGATCGATCGTCACCGGGCCGCCGGCCGTGTCGTCGGCGCGGTATCTCACCCGCGCTGTGGAGCCGCTGTGCAGGGTCACGGCGCGCGGCACGGTGGTCGTCAGCGTGTCGCTGACGCTGCCGCTGGGGGAGGGCGAGGGCGACGCGTCGGCAGCGGGCGTCCGAGCCATCGCCGTCGACCCCCGCATCAACGGTGCCGCGTTGCACAGGGCGAGGAGCGCCGCGACGGCGCAGACGAAGGCCGCGCGCAGCTTCCAGGACTGTCCTGCTGCTCCCTCCACAACGGCATCATACGCCGCGATCGAGTCCGCATCGCTGTCAGCGCCCACGCAGTCGCGCGCCGTCGGGATCGTAGAACGGCCGGGCGCCGAGGCGCGCCGGCACCCGCTCGCCGGCGATCTCGATCTCGACGTCGCCCGCGGCGACGATGTGGTCCGCCACGGCCGACTCTCCTTCGATCGCGGCCAGCCCGACGGCGGCGCCGAGGGTGTGGCCGAAGGCGCCGGACGTGATCCGACCCACGATGCGGCCGTCGTGCACCACCGACTCCCCGTGGTAGAGCTGCGGCTCGTGCTCGGCGAGCAGCACGTGCGCGAGCCGCCGTCGCGGCGGGTCGGTCGCGAGCACGACCAGGGCCTCGCGGCCGATGAATCCGCCCGGTTTTTCCATGGCGACTGTGGAGCCGATGCCGGCCTCGAAGGGCGTGTCCGTGGGGCCCATGTCCGCGCCCCAGTGACGATAGCCTTTCTCGGCGCGCAGGCTGTCCAGGGCGTGGTAGCCGGCGTGCCGGAGGCCCAGCCCGGCGCCTGCCTCGAGGAGCTGGTCGTAGAGCGCGGCGAGCGACTCGACCGGGGCGTACAACTCCCAACCCAACTCGCCGGCGAACGAGATCCGCAGCGCGAGCGCGGTCGCCCAGCCGACGTCGATCTCCTGCGCTGTCGCGAACGGGAACGCGGCGTCGGAGAGATCGGCGCCGGTGAGCAGAGCCAGGAGCTCCCGCGAGCGCGGGCCGGTCACGGCGAGCGTGCCCAGCCCGGACGTGACGTCGGTCACCACGGCGGCGGGGTCGCCATAGCGGCGCAGCCAGTGAAACGTCTTCGCCTGCGCCGCCGTCGGCGCGACCACCAGGAAGAGGTCGTCGGCGAGCCGCGTCACCGTCGCGTCGAGCTCCGTGCCGCCGCGGCCGTTGAGCATCGACGTGTAAACCACCGCTCCCGCCTCCCGGTCGAGGTCGGCGGTGAAGACCCGCTGGACGGCGCCGAGCGCGGCCGGCCCTTCCACGCGCAGCTTGGCGAACGAGGAGAGGTCGAAGAGCGCGACGCCTTCGCGCGCCGCCCGGTGCTCCTCGGCGGCGGCGCCGAACCAGTTCTGGCGGCCGAACGAGTACTCGTACTCCGGCCGCGAGCCGGCCGGCCCGTACCAGTTGGCCCGCTCCCAGCCGGCCGTCTCTCCGAAGCACGCGCCGGCGGCGGAGAGGCGGTCGTAGAGCGGCACACGCCGCAATCCGCGCGCCGTGCCGGGCTGCAAGAACGGCCAGTGCATCGCGTACAGGCGCCCGAGCGACTCGCGTGTGCGCGCGAACAGGTAGCCGGCGTTGGCTTGCGCCGGCGAGAAACGGCGCACGTCGAGGTCCGAGGCGTCGATCGTCGGCGCGCCCTCGTCGATCCACTCCGCGAGGGCGCGGCCGGCCCCCGGGCCGAAGATGATGCCCTGCGAGTTCATACCGGCGGCGACGAAGAGCCCCGCTACCTCGGCCGTCTCGCCGAGCAGGAAGTTGGCGTCCGGCGTGAAGCTCTCCGGCGCGTCCAGAAAGTGCGCGAAGCGCGCCTTCGCCAGTGCCGGCACACGCCGCCGGGCCTTGGAGAGCGGGAGCTCGAAGTGCGGCAGATCGGGCTCGAACTCCCCGAACGAGAAGTCGTCGGGGATCGACGCCGTTGTCCGCGGGCGCCCGTCGGGCTCGAAGGCGCCGACGAGCAGCCCGCCGCGGTAGTGCCGGATGTAGAAGTAGCCGTCGAGGTCGCGGATGATGGGCAAGTCGCGGCTCGCGCACTCCACCGGCTCCGTCTGCGCCCAGTAGTGCTCCGCCGCGTGCAGCGGCAGGCGGGTGCCGGCCAGAAGGCCCAGGTCGCGCGACCAGAGCCCCGCGGCTATCACCGCGACATCGCATTGCACAGGTCCGTGGTCCGTCTCGACGCCGGTGACGCGGCCGTCCTCGAGGCGGAAACCGGTGACACGGACGCCTTCCACGACGCGCACGCCGAGGTCGAAGGCGGCCTTGGCGGTGGCGTACGCGGCGATACCGGGGTTGACCGTGGCATCCTGCTCGAAGAGCACACCGCCCACGAGGTCGTCGACGGCGAGGAGAGGCGAGACGGCGGCGATCTCAGCGGGTGACAACCGTCGCGCCGGCAGGCTGTGGTGGTGCGCCATCGTGAGCGCGTAGCCGAGCTCGACCATGCGTTCCGGCGTGCGCGCCACGGAGAGGGAGCCGTTGGGGTGATACCCGATGTCGACGCCGGAGAGCGCCGCGAGGCCCTTGTAGAAGTCGCGGCTGTAGCTCGCGAGCTCGGTCTGCACGTGGGTGCCGCGGGTGCGCGTCATCAGGCCGGCGGCGTGCCAGCTCGTGCCGCTCGAGACCCGGCTGCGCTCGAGGACGACGGTGTCGGTCCAGCCCAGCCGGGCAAGGTGATACGCGACGGAAGCGCCGATGATGCCGCCGCCGATGACGACCGCCCGCGCTCGCGCGGGCGGTCCCTCGGCGGCCCGCGAGTCGAAGTCCGTCGCCGTCGGCGACGCGTCGCGCAGCCGTTCCTCTGAGGCCATGGCCTTCCTCCTCGCAATGCGTTTCTCGGCACCTGTACTACCCCTCACGGACCGGGGCGAAGCGACGGGGCGGTCGTGGGGTGGAGCGGTTCGCTACGGCGGATGCCGGCCGTTGCGGGGATACGCCGGCGGAAGGGCATGCCGGGCGCCGGCCATCGCGTGAGCGACGCCGGTCACCGCCGATGGGGCTGCCCTGCCGCACCTGTCGTGCGTCGGGTCACTGAAGTAGAGTTATTTGGTCGCTGAAGTACAATAACGTAGAGTCTTGTGCCCTTGTACACATAGGGCTTTAACCTTAGACTGTGCACGAGGGTCGCCGGGGTTTTGGGGACCGGCCTCGCTCGCGCAGGGAGCCGACAGCACAAGCCCGGGGGTCGCGTTGCGGCCCGCCGTCGGCACGCCCACAGCGCGTCGAGCGCACCGGATCAGCCTCATCTCGCCGGCGTATCGTCACGTCAGCATCGAGCAGCCGAAGGGGGTGCGCGGAACCAGGATCAGTCTGCAGATGCATCAGTTCGGAGGAGCTATGGGGAAACGGATCTCAGTTCTACTTGCGGTCGCCATCGGGAGCTTGTTGCTGCTGCCGGCTCTGGCGTCCGCCACGCTCGTCAACGAATACGGCATGCACTACGCGGGCCAGGACACATGCCTGGGCTGCCATAGTGACGCGGAGGCGCTTCACGGCCGGTTCGCCACGGAGGGCGTCTCGCCGGAGACACCGGAGGCCTGGACGGCCTTCCAGTCCGCCGGCGCGATCGCGCCTGTGGCCGGCACCGGTCAGTCCATGTTCGAGGCCGGTGGCAGCTACAGCCTCACCGGTCTCGATTGGATCACGCTCGGCGACGCCAGCGAAGTGGGGAACTCGGCCACCGAGTACCTGTTCTTCATGGGCAGCACCGACCCGACCGTGATGCCGTGGAACATCGTCGAGGGCCTCTCGTGGGAGCCCGCACACGGCGGTGAGTGGATGATCAGCGCCGAGGAGGGACTCTTCGACGAGAGCTACTCGTGTAACCGCTGCCACATGCTGGGCAACACGGTGCCCGGCACCGGCGTGGTCCCGAACCCCGCCGCGACGATCCAGCCGACTGAGTCGACGGCGACTCAGTGGGCCCGTGACGAGAGCACGACGGTCAACGACTTCATGACCGACGCTTCCGCTTCAATGGCGGGCCTCGGCATCCAGTGCGAGCAGTGCCACGGAACCGGCCAGGAATCCACTTCTGGTCACATGGGCACGGGCGTCGACGTCTCCACGACGCTGGACGTCCTCGGCCAGTCGCAGGTGTGCGGCCAGTGCCACGGCAGCTTCACCAACGTCGAGGGCACGATGGGCATCTACGGCTACACGGTGAACCTGCCGATGCGCGACTTCGTCGACGTCAACGGCGTCAGCCGTGGCCAGTCCTACACCAAGATCCCCACGGAGGAGGAGTTCGCCCTCACTCCGACGGACTACTGGATGTTCCCCAACGGGAGCAACGCCAAGGCCAACCACTACTACTACGACGAGTGGGCAGCTTCGGCGCACTCGTATCGCTCGGCGCTCACCGCGGACGACCCGGACGCCATGGCCTACCAGGCCGCGGGCAACGGTCACTACTCGCCCAACTTCGACCCGAGCTTCACCAACGGCTGCTACAAGTGCCACACGGGTGAAGGCTACCTGCAGACCAAGGGCGACGACCTCGCGGCAGATATCGTCCCGGCCGCCGACACCGTCGGCAAGATGGGCCAGGAGTGCTTGACCTGCCACAACGGGCATCCGTCCGGCGTCGGCGCGTCCGACGTCGTCCGCGACCCGGACATGGCCGGCGAGCGCAGCGCCGCGGGCCTCAGCGTCGACAACACCAGCATCTGTGAGGACTGTCACAACTGGCAGGTGGAGGTCCAGGGCCAGAAGCCGGACGCGAAGCCGATGGATGACCTGGCTGCTCATGGCAGCCCGAGTCACCCGCAGCGTGAGACCCTCCACAGCCGCAGCGTCATGTACGGCGTGGCCGATGGCAGCGAGTTCATGCCCGGCGCGGTGTGCGAGGACTGCCACATGCCCAAGACCAACAAGGCAGTCACCCGCATCTCGCACGGCATGAAGCCCATGCTCCCCGGCGACGCCGAGGCGTGGAACGAGATGGCCGGAGCCGGCTACAACGGTGAAGACTCCTGCACCGGTTGCCATCCGAGTCTATCTCGCAGCGAGCTTCAGGCCGAGATCGACGAGTGGCAGGAGGATGCGACGGCGCAGGCGGCCAAGGTCGCCACGGCGATCGAGAAGGCCAAGACCCGGAGCGAGTTCTCCAGCACCGTGACCACCAAGCCCGGCTACGTGCTCGTCGGCAGGGCCACGTGGAACTACAAGGTGTTCGAGAACGACGCCTCCGAGAGCGTCCACAACCCGACCTACATCATGGCCGGCCTGGTCAAGGCCGAGCAGATGGCGAAGTCGGTCGGCGGCAAGTTCACGCACCGCTCTGCCCCGAGGTGGGTCCGCAAGTACCGCAAGGCCCACGTGTCCGGTCGAGTCGTCAATGGCGACAACTCCCCGGCGGCCGGTGCCAAGGTCAAGCTTCTCCGCGGCAACAAGGTGCTCGGGACGACCATGTCCGATGCACAGGGCAACTTCGGGTTCACGTTCAAGGTCGCGAAGAGGACCTGGAAGAACTACAGGTTCAAGTGGGAGCGTTCGGGCTCGTCGCACACCAACAAGTACAGCCCGCGCATGACGATCAGGGTCCGCCGCTAGTCGTCGGCGCCACGATCGCAAGACACGCCCGGGAGCCCCACGCCGGGTGAAGACATGGGGGCCGCGGTGGACGTCGTCCACCGCGGCCCCTTAGGCTGTACCGACCGACCAAGCAGGATTGGGGGAGCACATGAGATTCACAGGTTCTCGCGGCCGCCGGCCGCTTCACCTGATCGGCTTCGTCGTCATCGTCGCGGCGTTCGCGCTCATCACCGCGCTGACGCCGCACCCGGCCCAAGCCCGCGCGTCCTACATCCACGGCGGCCTCACCCTCGCCGACTGCGAGACCTGTCACGTCAACGCGCACACCTGGTGGACGCCGACGAACGAAGCCTGCCTCGGCTGTCACCCCGGCTACAAGGTGCCCCTGCCGGGTCTGACCTGCTGGACGTGTCACGCGCCCGGTCAGGACATGAGCGGGGTCCGCAATGATGCGGCGTGCACGTCCGCGTGTCACCTGCCCGACGGGTCGACCGTCACCCACACTGCCCATCCGGGCCGCTCCAGTGCCTGCACCTCATGCCATCCCGTCACGGCATCTCCCTCTGACCCCGCCGGCAGCGCGCATCACTCCATCGCCGCGCCCACGCTCACCGGACTCACCCCGGGTGCGGGCGTGGCGGGCACCACGGTGACCCTCACCGGCCAGCACCTCGACCGCACTCGGGCCGTCATCTTCAACGGCGTCTGGGCGGCGTTCGCCGTCGACTCAGACACGCAGATCACGGCGCTCGTGCCCGCAGGCGCGACGTCAGGCCTCGTCTCGGTGCTCACGCCGGGCGGCAAGGTCTCGAGCGAGACCGATTTCGTCGTGACCGTCACTCCTTCTCTGAAGCTCAAGGCGAGGCCGACGAGGATCGCCGTGCGCCGGCGCGTCAGGATGAGCGGCCTCCTGGCGCCGGTCAGCCTCGGCGGCGCCAAGATCGCAGTGGTCGTCCAGCGCCGCAAGGCCGGTGTCTGGAGGACCGTGAAGAGGGCGTCTCCCGGCACCACGGCCGCCGGCAACTACACCTGGTCGTATCGGCCTCTCCGGAGAGGCGCGTACCGTGTGCGCGCTTCGGTCGGCGAGACGCCTGCCAACACCGCCGTACGGACGGCGTGGAGAGGCTTCAGGGTCAAGTAGCTGTTGCGCCCGCCGCGGCGGGTCGTGAGATGTGGCGCCGGAGGGCGGAGCTCAGTCGGCGCCGAGATACGCCTCGCGCACGTGCGGGTCTCGCAGCAGAGCCGACGCCTCGTCGGTGAGCGTGACGCGACCCGTCTCGAGCACGTAGCCGCGGCTGGAGATCTCCAGCGCCACGTGGGCGTTCTGCTCCACCAGCAGGATGGTGGTGCCTTGGGCGTTGATCTCCTTGACGATGGCGAAGATCCTCTCGACCAGCATCGGCGCCAGCCCCATCGACGGCTCGTCGAGCATCAGTAGCTTGGGGCCGGCCATCAGCGCCCGGCCCATGGCCAGCATCTGCTGTTCCCCGCCCGACAGCGTGCCGCCCGGCTGCGATTCGCGCTCCCTGAGCACCGGGAAGAGGTCGAAGACGCGCTCGAAGTCCGCCCTGAGGTCCTGGCGCGGCCGCGAGAAGGCGCCCATCTCGAGGTTCTCCCTGACCGACATGCGCGGGAAGATCTTGCGGCCTTCAGGCGCCTGGGAGAGTCCGCGGGTGACGACCTCGTAGGCCGGCACGCCGGCGAGGGCCTGGCCCGCGTAGTTGATGCTGCCGCTGCGCGGGCGCAGGAGACCCGAGATGGCATTCAGCGTCGTGGTCTTGCCCGCGCCGTTCGCGCCGATCAGGGTAACGATCTCGCCCTCGCGGATCTCGAGCGATACGCCTTTGATCGCCTCGATGTTGCCGTAGAACACGTGGAGGTCGCGGACCTCGAGGAGCGCGCCGGACATCTCGGGGGCCGCGGCCGCGGAGGTCATCCGGCTCCCTTCCCCAGATACGCCTCGATCACCTTGGGATCGCTGCGCACCATGTCCGGTGGCCCCTCGGCGATCTTCTCGCCGTGGTCCAGGACCACGACGCGGTCCGAGCTGCCCATGACGACCCTCATGTCGTGCTCGATGAGGATGATGGTCATGCTCTCCTCGCGGATGCGGCGGATCAGGCCCATGAGGGCGGAGGTCTCCTGTGGGTTCATGCCCGCCGCCGGCTCGTCGAGGAACAGCACCGTCGGCTCGGTGGCGAGCGCGCGCGCGATCTCGAGCCGCCGCTGGGAGCCGTAGGGCAGGTTCTTGGCGAGCTCCCCGGCATGCCCTGTGAGACCCACGTACTCGATCAGACCCATGCACTTGTCGCGGACGGCCCGCTCGGCTCGCATCGCTCCGGGCGTCCGCGCGATGATGCGCAGCATGCTGGTGTGCGAGCGGCAATGCTGGCCGACCATCACGTTCTCGAGCGCCGTCATCTCATTGAAGAGGCGGATGTTCTGGAAGGTGCGCGCGATGCCGAGCTTGGTCACCTTGGAGGGGAGCATCCCGGCGATGTCGTGACCGAGGAAGCGGATGTCCCCCGAGGTGGGCGGGTAGACGCCGGTGATGGCGTTGAAGAGGGTCGTCTTGCCGGCTCCGTTGGGACCGATGAGGCCGACGATCTCGTTCTCGCCCGCGTGGAAGTCGACCTTGTTGACGGCGACGAGGCCGCCGAACGACTTGACGAGCTGAGTCGTCTCGAGCACGCGCTCGGCGCGCGCGGTGGCCGCCGGGGCCGCGCCCGTGGCGCTGTCGCTAACGGCTGGCATCAGACCAGACCTGGCGTTCGTGGTCCGCCTCGTCCTTGCTGCCTGGCCGCATCTCGAGCCTCACGCGCAGCGACCCGAGCAAGCCCGTCGGGCGGAAGACCATGAGGAGCACGAGGACCAGCCCCAGGGCGATCCCGCGCGTCTCGGGATGGGCCTGCACGAAGGGAAAGTCACGCAGCCACTCCTGCAGACCCATCCAGACGATCGCACCGAGGACGGGGCCGGCGATGTTGCCCATGCCGCCGAGGACGACCAGGCTCAGGATGAGGAATGACTCCATGAGCATGAAGCTGCTCGGCGAGATGTAGTTGAGGTAATGGCCGAAGAACACGCCCATGGCGCCGGCGAAGAAAGCTCCGGTGGCGTACGAGAGCAGCTTGTACCGCGAGGTGTGGATGCCCATGGCCTCGGCCGCCACTTCGTCCTCGCGGATGGCCGTCCAGGCGCGGCCGATGCGCGAGCGCACGATGCGCGAGATGGTCCACAGCGAGAGCAGCGCCAGGGCGAGGCCCAGGAAGTAGAGGCTCTTCTGGGTGGTGAGCTCGAAGCCGAGAAAGGCCGGCTTGGGGATGCCGGAGATGCCCGACGGCCCGCGCGTGAGCCCGACCCAGTTGAGCGCCAGGATACGGATGATCTCGCCGAAGCCGAGGGTCATGATCGCGAGGTAGTCGCCGCGGACGCGCAGGGTCGGGTAGCCGATGAGCACGCCCGCGATCGCGGCCATCAGGCCGCCGACGACGAAGTTGATCCAGGTGAGCCACCAGTAGGCGTCGATGTCGACGCCGAACTTCACCTTCAGGACGTTGTTGAAGATGATCGCCGTGTAGTAGGCGCCGATCGCGTAGAAGGCCACATAGCCGAGGTCCAGCAGACCCGTGAAGCCGACGACGATGTTGAGACCGGAGGCCAGCACGATGTAGATGACGACGACGGTCATCAGCGTGATCCAGCGGTTGGACCCGACCAGGAACGGAAGGATCACGGCGATGGCGAGCAGTACGGCCAGAAGGATGCGCTGGGACCTCGTGGATCCGTTGCCGACGAGCGCCGACGCGATGGGGTTGAGCTTGGTGCGGTAGCCGCCCGGGCCGGTGCTCTGGCCGTCGGTCTCGTTGTTCTGCGGATCGCCGGTCATGCTAGGCCTTCTGCGACACGGTGGAGCCGAGCAGGCCGGACGGCCTGAACGACAGGATGAGGATCAGGATCACGAAGGCGATCGCGTCGCGATACTGCGAGCCCATGGGCAGGTAGGCCGAGCCGAGGGCCTCGACGACTCCGAGGAGGAGGCCGCCGAGGAAGGCGCCGGGGATGTTGCCGATGCCGCCGAGCACCGCGGCGATGAAGGCCTTGAGGCCGGGGTTGAACCCCATCAGGGGCCACGCGGCATGGTACACGCCCCCATAGAGGCCGCCGGCCAGCGCGCCCATCGCCGAACCGATGAGGAAGGTGAGCGCGATGACCTTGTTCACGTTGACGCCCATGAGCGCCGCCGTGCTCTTGTCCTGGGCGGAGGCGCGCATCGCGCGTCCCATGCGTGTGCGCCGCACGTAGAGATTGAGGAGCAGCATGGCCGTCACGGTGACCACGACCACGAAGACCTGGAAGTAGGTGATCTGGACATCCCCCACAACGAACGCCTTGGGAGCCCCGGCCGCGGTGGTGAACAGCGGGATGTCGGGAAACGGGACCTGCTGCGATCCGAAGATGGCCTGGGCGACGTTCTGCAGCAGGATCGAGACGCCGATCGCCGAGATGAGCGCCGCCAGGCGGGGGGCGTTGCGGAGGGGCCGGTACGCCAGCCGCTCGATGATCACGCCCATGACGGCGACCACTGCCATCGCGATGAGGATCGCGAGAAAGAAACTGAGGCCGGGCATCGGGACCTTGGCGCCGAAGAGGGAGATCTCCGGGACCATCATCATGATGGTGATGAAGGCGCCGAACATGAACAGCTCGCCGAAGGCGAAGTTGATCAGCTCGATGATGCCGTACACCATCGTGTAGCCGACGGCTATGAGGGCGTAGAGGCAGCCGATCATCAGGCCGTTGACCAGTTGCTGTCCGAGTTCGCTCATGAGGTCCTCGGGTCCGCGCCGTCGGTGCTGCACATCGGCCTGGGGAGGGGCGAGTGGCAGTGTGCCACTCGCCCCTCCCCAGGCCTCAGTGAGGGTCGCTACTCTGTCGGCTGCTGTGGAGCGGTGGCCAGGGCGCCGTCCTGCACCACGACGATCTGCAGCGGCTTGATGACGTCACCGTTCTCGTCGAACGTGACCGCGCCTGAGATGCCCTCATACGTGCCGATGCTGCCGAGCGCGTCGTTGATGGCGGTGCGGTCGTTGCTGCCGGCGTTCTCGGCTGCCTTGGCGGCCAGCATGATCACATCGTAGGAGTTGGCCGCGAACCAGTCGGGGTTGGCCCCATCGTTGGCGGCCTTGTAGGCGTCCACGAACTTCTGGACCGCCGGGTCTTCCTTCGTGTAGTCGAAGAAGGTGGAGAGCAGCATGCCCTCGACTGCCGCGCCGCCCAGCTTGGGCAGCTCGTCGGAGGCGTAGCCGTCAGAACCCAGCATCTGGACGTCCATGCCGAGCTCCCTGGCCTGCTGGGCGATCTTCGAGCCCTCCGGATAGTACCCGGAGAGGAACAGAAGGTCCGGACCGGCGCCCTTGAGCTTGGTCAGCTGGGCCTTGAAGTCGGTGTCGCCGGTCGCGTACTGCTCCTTGCCCACGACGGTGCCCTGCGCGGTCTTGACGGCCGCCTCGTATGCGTCGGCAAGGCCGCGGCCGTAGTCGGAGTTGTCGTACATGATGGCGATCTTCTTGCTGCCCAGCGTGGATACGCTGTAAGTGGCGAGCCCTTCGCCCTGCACCGCGTCGGTCATGCACACGCGCCAGATGTAGGCGCCCAGACCGGTGATGTCCGGGTTGGTCGCCGACGGCGAGATCATGGGCAGGCCGGCGCTCTCGTACTTGGCGCCGGCGGCGATGGTGGCGCCGGAGAACATGTGCCCATCGACGACGACGATCGAGGTGTCGTCGATGAACTTCTGGGCCACGAGCACGGCCTGTTTCGGGTCGCCGAGGTCGTCGCCGATCTCCGTGGAGACCTGACCGCCGTTGACCCCGCCGGCGTCGTTGAGCTCGGCCATGGCGATGTCGGCGCCCGCCTTGTGAGACGCGCCGTAGGTGGCGTAGTCGCCGGTGAAGGGTGCGGCGAGGCCGACCTTGAACGGCGCGCCGCCCGTGTCGCCGCCACCGTCGTCACTGCCTCCGCAGGCGGCGATAGCCACCGTCCCGAGCGAGAGCGCCAACACCGTGATGAGCGCGACTACGAGCCTCTTGCTGGTCTTGTTCACAGTTTCCTCCCCAAGTGAATGAACGACACGCCCGGACTGCGTGACGCACGCGGCCGGAACAGCGAGCAGTCCGGCAGTCGTTAGGGGCGCAGTGTAGAGGTGATATGAGCGGACCGTCAAGGGTCGGTGCTCAGAGCAGGGAGGATTTTCACGGGCCGCCCGCCCGTTAGCCTCACCCGGTTGACCAGCGTCAAGACTCTCCGCGGGGCGTTGCGGGAATCTCTGACGTGACCGATCTCGGCCCTTCGCGGCCGCTCCCGACGAACGGAGACCCCATGCAGACCATCACCGCCGACCAGATCCCCGTGGCCGACAACCCGCACGGCGTGGACGTGCGGCACCTCTACTCGACGCCGCACGTCGTCGTCAGTCAGATCACCCTGGAGCCGGGCGAGGTGGTCAAGCCACACAAGGCGCCGGTGGATGCGCACTTCTACGTCCTCGAGGGGACGCCGACCGTGGAGATCGCAGGGGAGTCAGTGACGGCGGGGCCGGACACGCTGGTCCCCAGCGCCGCCGGCCACCTGCACGCGATCCGCAACGAGAGCGTTGCCCGCGTCCGCTTCCTCGTGGTGAAGACACCGAATCCGAAGGCCTGAGCCGAGGGCACAGGTGACGCGGGGACATATACGTCGCGGTCGGCGCAGCCCCTCCGCCCGCGCGACCGTCAGCTCACTGAGCCGACGGACTGACGGCGACCAGCGCCAGGCCCAGCTCCTCCTCCGCCGTGCGGATGCGCGTGAGCTGGTCGTCGTCGGGCTGGGCCGCCGGCGCCTGCAGCTGCGGCCCCATCTCCTCCATCATCTTCTGCAGCTTCTCCTCGCGCGCCGGGTCGAGCGACCGGCACGAGAAGGCCACGATGGTGAGGTCGAGGTCGTTCTCAAGGGATTGGATGCGTTCGAGGTCCTCGCCTTCGAGCTTCCTCGCGATCTCGCAGATCATCGTCCGCCACCTCCCGGGTGTCCGCCATTGGGGACAGTGTACCCGCGCGGCGCGCCGGGGAGGCGCGGTGCCGGCGCGACGGTCAGCCGACGGGGACGTCCGCGGAGGCTTCCTCGGGGAGGTCGAGCAGCACACGCTGGCCACGGGTGCGCCGTGAGACGACGACGAACAGCAGCAGGGCGGCCACCCCCGACAGGGCGATCTCGAGCGCCATCGGGAGGACTCTCACCGAGCCGCCGAGCGCGATCAGGGGCGTAGCCAGCGCGCCGAACCCGAGGCGCAGGGTGCCGAAATAGGCCGCCGCGGAACCGGCGACTTCAGGGTGCAGGGAGAGGGCCAGCGCCGTGGAGTTCGGGAAGATGAAGCCCAGACTCGTCACGAGGACGAAGAACGGCACGGCCAAGGCCCAGATCCCGAGTCCTCCGACCAGCACGACGGCGAGGACGGTGACGCCGGCGAGGGCGTTCGCCACGAGGGCGATCGCGAGCAGCCCTCGGGGGGAGAACCGGGCCAGCAGCCGGTGGTTGACCTGGCTGGCCGCCAGCATGCCGACGGCGTTCAGCGCGAACAGCAAGCTGTAGGTCGTCGCCGACAGGCCGTAGACCTCCTGGTAGACGAACGATGAGCCCGTCAGGTACGCGAAGAACGCGATGAAGACGAGGGCGCTGGTGATGGTGTAGCCCATGAAGTCGACATCGCGCGTCAGCATGGCCATGGCGCGAAGCGCGGCGCGCGCGCCACTCGACGAGCGCCTCTCGCGGGGCAGGCTCTCGGGCAGCCCGATAGCGACGCTCGCGGTGAGGATCAGGCCGATCACGGTCAGCGCGACGAACGGTCCGCGCCAGCCTGACAGGATGAGCAGTTGGGCCCCGATGAGCGGAGCCACGATCGGCGCTACGCCGCCGATGATGGCCACGCGAGAGAACAGACGCGCGGCCTCGCGCCCTCGGGAGTAATCGGTGATGACGGCGCTTGGGATGGCAAGGCCGAACGCTCCAGCGACGCCCTGGACGAAGCGCGTCACGATGAGCACCTCCACCGACGGCGCGACGACGCAGACCAGCGCCGACGCTGTGAACACGACGAGGCCGGCGAGCAAGGTCGGTCGCCGGCCATAGCTGTCGCTGAGGGGGCCGGCGAGCAGCTGGCCGAGGGCGAGCCCGACGAGGAAGGTGGTCACGCTGAGCGCGACCGCCTGTGCCGAGGCGCCGAGGTCGCCGGCCGCCGCGGGCATGGCCGGCAGGTAGAGGTCGGTCGAGAATGACCCGATCGTCCACAGGCCGCCCAGGATCAGGATGATGGCGGCTCGGTGCCGTGCGGAGAATGCGCCGAGTTGCGGGGGTTGGTCCACGGCGGGCACACTACCGCGCAGCGCCTCCGGTCACCAGCCGGAGGACCTCGCGAGCGGGTAGAGTCTGTACGGCTGCGGCACGATCGACCGCGACGAAAGGAGTGCGACGTGCGGATACTCTACGGTGTGGCGGGCGAGGGCATGGGCCACGCCACGCGCTCGCACGCCTTCCTCGCCGATATCGTCGGCGAGCACGATGTGCTCATCGTCGCCTCCGGACGCGCCCACGACTATCTGGCGCAGCACTTCCCGCAGGTGCGCGAGATCCTCGGGTTCTCGCTCGCGTATGAGGACAACGCCATCCGGCGCTGGGAGACAGTGGTCACGAACCTGCGCGGCGCCATGAGCGGCTGGCCGGCGCAGGTGCGGAGCTTCTACCAGATCGCGCGCGACTTCGAGCCGGACGTCGTGGTGAGCGACTTCGAGTCGTTCGTGCTCACGGTGGCGCGCCGTGAGCGCGTGCCGGCGATCAGCGTCGACAACATCATGATGCTCGACCGCTGCCGCCACGACGAGGGCATCATCGGCGACGAGACGCTCGACTTCGAGCTGGCGCGGCAGATCGCGCGGACGAAGGCCGCGGGCCTGCGTCACGCGATCGTGCCCACGTTCTTCCGCCCGCCGCTGCGGCGCACGGCGACGACGCTGGTCGCGCCGGTGCTGCGGGAGGCGGTGCTCGCCGCCGAGGCGGAGCAAGAGGAGCACCTCCTCGTGTATCAGACAGCGGCCGGCAGCGAGACCCTGGTCCGGGCGCTGCACGCGACCGGTCTGCCCTGCCGGCTCTACGGCGTGCGCCGTGACCTCAAGGAGGACCTCGTCGTCGGCGAGCTCGTCTACCGGCCGTTCAGCGAAACGGTCTTCCTGGACGACCTGCGGACCGCCCGGGCCGCTATCGCCGGCGGCGGCTTCTCGCTGCTCTCGGAGTGCGTGTATCTGCACAAGCCGGCGCTCTCGATCCCGGTCACCGGGCAGTTCGAGCAGACGCTCAACGCGCGCTACCTTGCGCGACTCGGGTACGGCGAGTACGCGGAGGCGCCGACGCCGGAGGCGATCGGCGGCTTTCTCGAGCGGCTGCCGCAGCACGAGCGCGCTCTGGAGGGCTATGCGCAGGACGGCAACGAGGAGGCGCTCGCCGCGCTCCGCGAGCAGCTCGCCCTGGTCGCCCTCGAGCGCGTGGTACGTGGCCGCCGTCCGCCGCGACCGTCGAAGCCACGCCAGGGAAGCTCGCCAGAGGCATCCGAGTGACGCCCGCCGTATCCGCATCGCTCGAGGCCGTCGCGTGACGCTTGCCGTCGCCGCACCGCTCCTCTGCGTGCTCGCCGTGGTGATGGCCGCCGTCGAGATCGAGATCGAGGGGCCCTATGGCTGGGCCGAGAAGCTGCCGACGCCGTACCGCGTGAGCGGCCCGCTGGCGCGGGTGTTCGGTCTCGTCCTCGGCGGCAAGCCGCTCACCGGATACAACCTGCTGTTGTTCGCGGCGACGCTCGTCGCCTTTCACCTGCCCTTCGCCTTCGGCGCCCCGTGGACGGCGGCGAGAGAACTCGCGCTGCTCGCCGCCTGGATCGCCTGGAGCGCCGTGTGGGACTTCCTCTGGTTCCTGCTCAACCCGGCCTACGGCTGGCGCCGCTTCCGGCCGGGCAACGTCTGGTGGCACAGCCGCTGGCTGTGGCGGCTGCCGCTCGACTACTGGGTCGCCGGCGTCGCGTCGCTCCTGCTGGCGCTGGCCGGACAGCTCGTCGCCGACGGAGCGCCGGGAGGGGAGGCGTCCGCCGGCGATTCAGGGCCGTTGGCCGCGCAGGTGCTCCTCCTCGCCGCCTTCGCCGCCCTCGCCGTCGCCGCGGGCCTGCTCTCACCGCTCTACCGGCGGCTCTACGCGCGGACGCACGCGGCTGCGTTCGACGAGCGCGGCCGTGTGCCCATCATGCCGCCTCCGGGCGAGGCTCCGCCCGCCCGCGGCTGCCACAAGGACGGCTGAACTCTCGGCGAGGACGCCCGAGACAAACGGCGCCGTCCCCCACCCTCGCGCGGCCGGTGTACGCTGCGAGGCACCACCCGCTGGCGAGGAGGCTGACATGACCGGGACCACAGGCTCGACGGACAGGTCGGTGATCGTCATCGGCGCAGGCATCGCCGGTCTGAGTATGGGCTGCTACGCGCAGATGAACGGCTACCGGAGCCGCATCTTCGAGATGCACGACGATCCCGGCGGACTGTGTACCGCCTGGGAGCGCAAGGGCTACTCGATCGACTACTGCATCCACTGGCTCACCGGTTCCAAGCCGGGCGGGAGCATGTACCGCCTGTGGCAGGAGATCGGACTCGTCCGGGGTCTCGACATCATCGACCTCGAGGAGTTCTACCGCTACGAGGGCGAGGACGGCCGCACGGTCGTCATCTCGCGCGACATCGACAAGACGGAGGCGGACCTCTGCGCGCTCTCGCCGGCGGACGCGCCGCTGGTCAAGGAGTTCTTCGCAGCGGCGCGCAAGCTCTCCGGCAAGGACATGATGGCCGATTCGCCGCCACGAGAGCTCATGGGGCCGACGGCGATGGCCCGGCTGCTGCCGCGCATGGCCCCGTACATCATGCCGATGCGGAAGTGGGGCAAAGTGACGCTGAACGAGGTCGCCGCGCGCTTCCACGACCCGCTGCTCGCGGCGGCCTTTCGCGCCATGTGGCCACCGGAGAGCTCCGCCTTCTTCATGATCGTGACCTTCGCCTGGCTGCATGAGGGCTCCGCCGGCTACCCGATCGGCGGCTCGCTGCCACTGGCGAAGAACGTGGAGCGCCGCTACATGGATCTCGGCGGCGAGGTGCGGTACGGCGCGCGCGTGGCGGAGATCCTCGTCGAGAGCGCCCGCGCCGTCGGCGTACGCCTCGAGGACGGCACCGAGGAGCGTGCCGGCGCCGTGGTCTCGGCCGCCGACGGCCACGCCACGATCTTCGGCATGCTCGGCGGGCACTACCTCGGCGACGAGCATCGCCGCCTGTACGAGGCGTCTGCGCCGCCCCTCTTCCCGTCCATCCTCTTCATCGGCGTGGGCGTCGACGATGCGTTCGACGGGCTGCCCCGGATGACCACGGGCATGGATCTGCCCATGCCCGAGCCGCTCGAAGCGGGCGGCCGCACGTACCGCCGGCTGCACGTGCGCGTGCACAACTTCGACCGCACGCTCGCGCCCGAGGGCAAGACGGCCGTCACCTGCATGCTCGAGGCCGACGAGACGTACTGGTCGGGGCTGCGCGAGTCGGACCGCGAGCGCTACAGGGCTGAGAAGCAGCGCGTCGCGGACGCCGTCGTCGCCACGCTCGACCACCGCTGGCCGGGGCTCGCCGCCAAGGTCGAGATGACCGACGTGAGCACGCCGGCGACCCTCGTGCGCTACACGGGGAACTGGCGCGGCAGCTTCGAGGGCTGGCTGCCGACGCCGGAGTGGCAGCTCAAGAACGTGCCACCGACGTTGCCCGGCCTGGGCAGGTTCTGGATGGCGGGGCAGTGGGTGGCTCCTGGGGGCGGACTGCCCACCGGGCCGATGACGGCCCGCCAGGTGCAGCAGCTGATCTGCAAGGCCGACGGGGCGCGGTTCCGCACGACCCTCGCCTGAGAACTGGGTGCGACTGAGCCGGGCGCGCCGCCGGTCAGTTCTGTGCGCCCAGCCCCTCGAACTTCTCTCGCAGGCGACGCTGGTGCTTCTCTGTCTGCTCGCGCAGCGTCTCGATGACCTTCGTGACCTCTGGCGGATCGCCGTCATACGCGACGAGGATCTGCGACTCGATGAGCGAGTCCTCCAGCTTCAGCGCCACGCGGAATGCCTCCTGGAGGGGGAAGCCGGCGACCGGCGTGATCTGCGTGAGGTTCCTGAGTCGCGCCGTGTCGGCCTGGACGTCGGCGAGGTCGTACTCGCGGTTGTCGACGAAAGCGGCGAGGTCGTCGGTCCGTCCCGACAGCGAGCGCAGCAGTGCGCCGTGGCCGTGCTCGTCGCGCGCAAGGGCGGTCCACAGGTCCCCGACCGACGGGAACTCCTTCGCGTAGGCGGAATAGAGGGCGCTCATCGCTTCTTCGTGCTCCGCCAGTGCCACGACTACGTCGCGCGGATCATCCGTCGCTGCCATCGGGCTACCTCCATGCATGGGTGATGACGGGGTGTGAGGGCCGTCTTCCCGTGTCTCGTCCGGCTCAATCACGCGGTCGCCGCTTTCCACGATGTGGTCAGCATGACCGTTCCGCGGAACGGTCCGAGCTCTTGACACGCTCTGCCGCAGCCTGTAGGCACCGTCTGTGAACGTAACTTCGGACCCGACGCCAGTCAGTGGGGAGGGCCGCGGCATGAGCCGCGGCCTGATCCTGCTCTTCGCCGTCGCGACGGGTCAGGCGGTCGCCAGCAACTACCTTGCCCAGCCGCTGCTGGACACGATCCGCGACCGCTACGGGGTGACGGCGGCGGTCGCAGGACTCATCGTCACGACCGCCCAGATCGGCTACGCGGCAGGCCTGATCCTCCTGCTTCCGCTCGGCGACCTGTTCGAGCGGCGCCGCCTGATCGTGACGCTGGCCGCGATCACCGTGGCCGGCCTTGCGGCGGCGGCGGCGGCGCCGTCCATCGGGTTCTTCATCGCCGCCGCCGGCGTCATCGGCGTCACTTCCGTGATGGCGCAGATCCTCGTGCCGTTCGCGGCGACGCTCTCGACGGAGGCAGAGCGCGGCCGCGTCATCGGCTCCGTGATGAGCGGCCTCCTCCTCGGCATCCTGCTGGCGCGCACCTTCTCCGGCCTCGTGGCCGAGGCCGCCGGCTGGCGCGCCGTGTACATCCTTGCGGCCGTCCTCATGGCCGCCCAGGCCGTGCTCCTCTACGTCAAGCTGCCGCGCTACCGCGAGTCCGCCGGCCTCTCGTACCCGAAGCTGCTGGCCTCCGTGGTCGAGATCGCGCGCGCGGAGCCGGTCCTGCGCCGGCGCGCGCTCTACGGAGCGTTCTCGTTCGCGGGGTTCAGTGTGCTGTGGACGACGCTGGCCTTCCTCCTCGCCGGCCCTCGCTACGGGTTCGGCGACGGTGTGATCGGCCTCTTCGGCCTCGTCGGCGCCGCCGGCGCGCTCACCGCCACCGTCGTCGGCCGCTTCACCGACCGCGGCTGGGCGTACTGGCTCACCGGCGGTTCCGTCGGCCTGATGTTCGCCGGATTCGGACTGTTGTGGCTCGGCGGCGAGTCCCTCGCAGCGCTCCTCGCCGGCATCGTGGTCCTGGACATCGGCACGACCGGCGTCCACATCAGCAACCAGAGCGAGATCTACCGGCTGCGGCCGGCGGCGCGCAACCGGATCAACGCGTTCTACATGACGTCGTGCTTCGTGGGGGCGGCCGCCGGCTCCGCCATGGCGGCCCTCATCTACGACCGCTGGGGCTGGACCGGGTCCTGCCTGCTCGGCATCCTGATCGCCGTGGCCGCCGTCGCCCGCTGGGCGACCGACCGCGAGCGTCCGCTCGCCGAGAAAGACCCGGTCTGCGAAGCGCCGCCTCCTGCATGACCGCCGGACGAGACTTGACCGGGTGCCGCGACGCGACCCGCAGCCATCCATCACCGTAGGGAAGGGACCCGGCATGAGATTCATCGATGCGCACCTGCACACCGACATGATCGAGGACGTGCAGCTCCAGAAGCTCGTGATGATGGGCATGGAGGCGGCCGTCATCCCGAGCCCGCACATGTTCGTCGGCACGCACGACGCCGACACCGTGCTGCTCCTCTGGGAGCGCTTCCTCACGATGGAGGCGACGACCGCGAAGACGCTCGGCTACGAGGCATACACGTCGATCTCGGTACCGTTCTTCGGCGTGAGCCGCGCCGACGCCGAGAAGTGCCTCGAGCGAATGCCCGAGTTCCTCGCCAGCGACCGCGTCGTCGCGATGGGCGAGATCGGCCTCGACTGCGGTACCGCGTTCGAGGAGTGGCTCTTCCGCGAGCACCTGCGCCTGGCCAGGGAACACGACCTGCCGGTGATCCTGCACACGCCGATCCGCCTGGCTCCCCAGGGCCCCACGGTCACCCCGCGCGTGTTCGAGATCATCAAGGAAGAGGGGTTCCCGGTCGAGCGTTGCGTGTTCGACCACGCCGGCGAGGAGACCATGGAGTTCCGCATGAGCACCGGCGGCATGGTCGGTCTCTCCATCTGCTGGGACAAGATGCCGCCCGAGGCCGCCGCGCGTATCGTCATCGACCATCCTGACTGGCGCGACCGGCTCATCATCAACTCCGAGCTCGGCGGCATGGGCAACGACTACTTCATGGTGCCGCGCGTGATCCTGGCCATGAAGCTCATGGGCCTCGACAAGGAGACGATCGACCAGGTCTGCTTCCAGACGCCGCGCGACTTCTTCGCCCTGCCGGTGGACTGAGCTCTCGCGTGCCATGACCTCCCGCCGACGAGCGCATCGAGGAGTCCATCAAGTGGAAGAGCCCGACCTTCTCGTACGAGGGCAACAGCGCGAGCTTCAACCCCCGTGCGAAGAAGCACGTCAGCCTGACGTTCCACACGGGGGCGAGTATCCCCGGTGACTTCCCGCATCTGGAAGGCAGCGGCGACGTCGCGCGCGTCCTCAAGGTCGAGGGCCTCGCTCAGGCTGAGGAACTCAGGGACGAACTCGAGGCCATCTTCACGTCGTGGTGCGAGATGAAGGGCGCCCCCGATCGTCGCTGACGACTTCGAGGGGTAGCGGCCACCGGGGGACGCAGCCCTCGGGCCCGGCGGTGGCGCTGCGCCACCGCCGGGCCCGAGGGCTGCGAGCTTTCGGCCTCTCGCCGTAGCCGGCCTACGTCCGCTCGACGAGCGAGCCGCGCCCTTCGGCGATGAAGTACGCCGCGCTGATGGTCGCGATCGTGAACGGCACGGCGAGGATCGCCAGCGGCCCGTCGGCGACCGCGTTCAGCGCGATGAGCACGACCGTCAGCGCCAGGTGCTCCCAGAAGCCGTTGTCGACCACCAGGTGGTAGCTCGCGGCCATCGCGTCGTAGATGCCCATCCTGCGATCGACCATCAACGGGATCACGTATATCCAGATCGTCGCGAGCAGCACGCCACCGATGATGGTGAGCGAGGCGAGCCCGATCAGCACGACCAGCACGATGGCGGCGCCGAGGAAGCTCCAGAAGCGGTCCATGCAGGAGAACACGTCGCCGATCTCGGCCCGGCGCCCGTCGCGGATGCGGCCGGCGACCATGGAGTACAGCCCCGCGACCAGCGGACCGGCGAGGATGCCGAGCGTCACGACGGACAGGATGCCGGCGATCAGGCCGCCGACCAGCAGCGGGACGATGTCGGCGGTGAAGGCGTTCCAGCCGCCCTTGAAGGAGAGGCCGACGTCGAGACGCGGCCTTGCCAGCGACGGTGTGGCTTCGATGGTCGTCATGGTGGGTTCCTTTCCCCTCGGTTGCGTTGACCTGAGAAGAGCCTACGGCGACGGGCCTGTGCCGTCGTCACCCGGCGGGCTGAATCAGTGGTCAACTGCGGGAGGAACCTGAGCGGCGGTCGCGTGCCCCTGCGGGGGGACGCGGCCGGCGCGGGAGAGAGACGCCCCTAGGGGACCAGCACGAGCTTGCCGAGCGCCGGCCGTTCCATGAGCAGGCGGTGGGCCCGTGGCGCCTCCGCGAGCGGCAGCTCGCGTCCGACCACGGGCTTCAGCACTCCGCTCCGCAGCCCGGCGTCCACGGCCGCGCGCGTCGCGGCGAGCTCGCGCGGGCTCGCATTGGGCAGCCGCATCCCCAGGATGGCGCCCTCGCTGTTCATGAGGTCGCGGGCGTCGACCTCCACGGGTCCGCGGCTGCCGACGACGATGACGCGGCCACGGGGCGCCAGGGCCTTGAGGTCCGCCCCGAGGTTCGCGTTGGCGAGGAACTCGACGATGAGGTCGAACCCGCGGCCGCCGGCCAAGGCAAGCGCCGCCTCGAGGTGATCCGGGTCACGATGGTCGAGCACGCGCACGTCGCCTTGCGCCGCGACGAGATCGCTGCCCGCTTCGCTGCCGGCGGTGCCGATGATGTCGAGACCGGCGGCGACGGCCAGCTGGACGGTCGCGAGACCCACGCCTCCCGAGGCGCCGTGGATCAGGACGCGCTCGCCGGCGGCGGCGGCGGCGCGCTGGAACAGCGCGCGGTATGCCGTGGCGTAGGCGATGCCGAGGGCCGCGCCCTGAGCGTACGAGAGATCCTCTGGCAGCGGCCGCACGTCCTCCTCGCGACAGAGCGCGTACTCGGCGTAGGTGCCGCTGAGCGATCCCGTCAGGTAGACGCGCTCGCCGGTGTCGACGCGGGTCCCGGCGCCGTCGGCGCCGGGGGTGTAGGGGAGGGCGGGCAGTTCGCTGTAGAGGCCCGCCCGCACATAAGCCTCGTAGGGGTTCACCCCCGCCGCCTGCACGCGGACGAGGACTTCGCCCTCGACGGACTCCGGCTGCGGCAGCTCCTCGACGATGAGGACGTCAGGGTCACCGAATTCGTGGACGCGGATGGCACGCAAGGCTCAGTCTCCTATGGGCTGGAGCGAGCCGGCGATGCGCGCCAGCTCGTCTCTCGTGAGGTCACCGGCGACGCTGACCGAGACTCGGCGATCGTGGCCGGTGCTGACGTAGAGGTGAGGCCAGTCAGGCAGCCCGAGGACGACCCTGGCCGTCTCGCCGCGCAGGCTGCCGGACGCGAGCACCAGCCTGGTGGATTCCGTGAGCGCCACCGAGTTCTCGTCGAAGGGATCGTCGGAGCCCGGCGGGTTGTCCTGACGCCAGCGACTGACGATGCAGAAGCGGTCGAAGCCGCGCCGGTAAGTGAGCACCACGGTGAGCGAGCCGACGTTGCCATCGTGGACGGGCCGGTATGCGCCCATGAAGGCTCCATTGATGGCGCCGGTGACCCCGCTCAGACGGTAGCCCTCAGGGACCCACCGCGCCTTGAGCGGCGAGAACCTGGTCGCGGCGCGCCGGCCGAGGGCGGCCGCCTGCCGGAGGCTCATGCGGCGGAAGCGCTCGCTCATCGGCATCAGCCTGTCCTGGGCCTTCGTCGGGATCGTGAACCGGCTGCGCGGTATCGCGCCGCCGACGCGCACGTTCTCGATGCGCGTGCCGCTGACGTCGCCGTCGACGGTCCAGTGCTCCACAGACAGCGGGTAGCCGGACTCAGCGTCGACGACGATGTGCGCCGACCCGTTGCTCCCGCCCCCCGAGAGAGGCTCCGGCACCGTGATCGACCAGGCGGTGCGTCCTTCGTAGGTCACGGGGCTGACGGGCACGTCGGGGTCGAGTTCCGCGATCACGGCCCTTGCGTAGGCGGCGACGCTGCGATCGAGCACCTGCGAGACGCCCATCCACGGGCTGAAGAAGGGGCCGGGGTCCGGCAGGTCGCGGGCGACCTCGGAGTACAGCGTCTGACCGTCGCGGAAGACGTAGCGTCGCGCCACCCGTTTGACGGCGTCGTAGGTGTAGGCGACGTTCTGCCCCTTCTGGACGATGCGATAGTCGCCGCGCGAAGTGAACGTGAACGAGCCCAGCTGATGGGAGAAGGGCCGGCCTCGCGCGGTGCCGTACTCGACGACGTCGCCGCTGATGCTGCCGAGGCTGGCGAGGGCGTGCTGCACGCGGGCGAGCACCGTATCGGCGGTGGCCTGCGCGGGCTCGGAGCGCTGGATGCCGGGGACGCCGGACCAGGTGACCACGACGGCGGCCACCACAGCGGCGGCGACCGCTGCAACGGCGGCGAAGCGGACAGCACGGCGCGGGCGCCGGCGCGGCGGCGGTACGCGCCGCCCCCGTGTGCGTAGCGGCGCGGTGGGCGGGCCCTCGTCCCGGCCGGAGAGCTCACGCACACGCTCGCGCACACGCTCGAAGTAGTCCGGCCTGTGGGCCGGGATCGGCGACTCGCGCAGCTCGCGACCGAGGTCGTCGTTCCAGGTGCGGAGCTGTGCCTCTGCGGCGCCCCGCTCGACAGCTGTGATGCGGTGCTGCTGCGCCGCCCCGCACGAAAGCCCGCCTTTGGGGGCTTTTCTGCGGCGACGGTTCATGACGTCTGCTCCCGAACGTAGGCAGGCTCGCAGAGCAGGCGGCGCAGGCGCACCCGTGCCGCTGCGAGCCGGGATGACACGGTCCCCTCGGGGATGCCGATCACCTCGGCCGCCGTGCGGTAGTCGTAGCCGTAGTGGTGCACGAGGACCACCAGGACGCGCTGTTCCACCGGGAGGCGGCCGAGCGCATCCTCGAGGTCGGCCCAGCGCGTCACGATGTCACAGGGGTCGTCGTCGCAGGCGAGGTCGGCGAGCGCGTCCTCGGCGGTGAGCAGCTGGAAGCGGCGCTCGCGGCGCAGGTAGTCGAGGCAGGTCGTGTACGCGATACGGTAGAGCCACGTGCCCACGTCGCTGTCGCCGCGGAAGCTCCGGAGGGCCTGATAGGCCTTGATCGAGGCGTCCTGGAGCGCGTCGTCCATGAGCACGGGGTCGCGGAGCATGCGAAAGGCCAAGGCGCGCAGGCGGCTGTCGTAGTGTTTGAGCATCCTCACGAACGCCTCACCGTCGCCGCGCCTCGCGGCGGAGACGGTCTGCTCGTCTATCTCGCGCTCTGCCGTGTCGAACGCCACCCGCACCCATCCTGCCCCTTGCCGTCGCGTTGGGGCTGCTGAGAGATTAGACGCCGCGGCGACCGCGATCCGTCGTTCCGGTCGTGGGCCGCGCGGTGTGGGGGGATTGTACCGCTCTCGGCGGTGGGGCCCCCCCCCGGCGGCGGGCGGCCCCCCCCCG
>DASRZL010000005.1:0-4661 GCA_035686425.1 Thermoleophilia bacterium | reverse complement strand
GGTGAAGTTGGGCTCCACGAAGCCGACGGTCAGGAGCTGTACTGGACCAAGTGCCATTGTTCCTCCTTGTGGTCAGTCAGTCCCGACCGTTCACATGCTCTGCAGGATCTTGGTCTTCTGGACGTCGAACTCCGCCTGGGTCAGGACTCCCTGATCGAGGAGGCTCTTGAGCTGCGTCAGCTTGGCCATGCTGTCCTCTTGGCTGACCGGAGTCGCCGCGGCCGGAGCCGCCTGCGCCTGTTGGGCCTGCTGGGCCTGCTGATACTGCAGGTCGTCGATCTGCTGTTGCTGCGAGGCGTCCTGGTCGCGCCCTCCCTGGACCCTCTTGCCTACATGGTAGGCCGCTCCGCCCACCACGGCAGCGCGCAGAAGAAATGGCATGTCATCCTCCTTCGTAGGTATACCGAGTCCGTGACCATCGCGAGCGTTCTCCGCGGCGGGGCGTTCATCGCCGTGGGCTCGGGGTCGTGACCGCCCGCGAACTATCTCACGGAATACCCCTGAACGTCCCGTGATAATCTCCACCGGCCCGCGAATGGTAACCGGGCGGTAACACGAAGTCCAGTGCCCGATGGTGAGAACATGAGAGACTTGGTGCGAAGCCCGGGGAGAGGTTCCTCTTGGACGAAGACAACGCGTATCAGACGGCCGAGTTCGCCGAGGTCTACGACGCCATCTACGCTGGTCGCGAGGACGCGCCCTTCTGGGCGGCGATAGCCTCGGCGGCGCCGGACGGGCGCATCCTCGAGCTCGGCTGCGGGACGGGTCGCGTGCTGCTTCCACTGGCTCGGGCCGGCTACGAGGTCACCGGCGTGGACCTCTCCGGGAGCATGCTGGATGTGTGCCGCGCCAAGCTCGAGCGCGAGCCCCCGGCGGTGCGCGGACGTGTGCGGCTGCTCGCCAGCGACATGACGTCGTTCGAGCTCGGGCAGCGCTTCGGCGCGGTCACCATCCCGTTCGCCAGCTTCCAGCATCTGCTCACCGTGGAGCAGCAGTTCGCGTGCCTCGAGCGCTGCCGCGCGCACCTGCTGCCGCACGGCGTTCTCGTGATCGACCTGCCCAACCCGGCCCCGGCGCCGCCCTCGGCCGTCCCTGAGCCGCCGGACGCCGGTTCGACGCCGGTCGAGGTCGTCGAGTGGACGGAGGGCCGGTGCATCCGTTGGTGGGCGACGGTCAGCGAGTCGCGTAGCGCCGAACAGATCCACGCCTTCGAGGTGACCTACGAGGTCCTCGGCGCCGACGGCTCTGCACGGCGGCTCGAGGAGACGCTGCTCCTGCGCTACGTGTTCCGCTACGAGCTCGAGCATCTGCTCGTCCGTGCCGGTTTCGGCGTGGTCGCCATCTACGGGGACTATGACCGGTCGCCGTTCGGCGACGATTCGCCGGCGATGATCGTCGTCGCCGAGCCGGCCGAGGGCGGTGGGGGTAAGGGGCCGTGCAGCTGAGACCGCGACGCCTCAACACGGGCATCGCGATCCTGCTCATGATCGGCGCACCGGTCTCCCGGGGAGACCTACGCCTGCTGGAAGTTCCTGCCGTAGACGGCGAGGGTGTAGATCACCAGGATGTCGATGACGATGATCGTGATCGCCCAGAAGGGCACGATCGGGATCCAGAACAACTGCACGATCTCATGCTGACGGCGGCGATGAAGATCGCGAACCAGATGCCGACCTGTCCGCCTTTGATGAGGCTGAATGCGGCGATGATGCCGTTGATGATGGCCATGGTGCCCATGATGAGCAGCATGATCCACGCGAACACGACCCAGCCGGCACCCTCGTTCTCGTCCGTGCCCCCCCCCTGTAGAAGTACAGCGTAGATGACAGCGGTGACTCTACGGCAGTAACCGATTGGTTACAATACCTTGGGTCACCCGCGTCAACCATTCTTCAACGGGGCGTCAACCGAGGTTGATCGCATCCACCGGGCACTCGTCGGCTGCGTCTTCGCAACAGCCCGCGGTCACGCAGTCGTCGGGCGCGATGACGTGGGCGACGCCGTCATCCTCGAGCCTGAAGACGGCGGGGCACACCTCCTCGCAGCTGCCGCATCCGATACACAGGTCTTCGTCGATGACGGGTCGCATGATCTCCTCGCCGGGTCGGCTGGTCACTGCACGAGAGTCTCCCCGGAAGTCGCCGTGCTCCGAACCTGCCGCGCTGCTGCCGCGTCACCGTCATAGACGCCCGAACGGCGTCTCCCCCGAGAGTCACAGTCGTCACCCAGCGGGCTCTCAGCAGACTCCCAGACTCCCGAGGTACAACCAGAACGACACACGGCCCCGTCCTCAGTGGCGTCGGGCCTTCCTCGATTCCGTGAGCTCCGTCCGGTCCGACGGGCACCAGGCAAGAAAGGCAGCAGGCATGAGACTCGGGAAATTCCTCACGACCATGGTCGCCGGGTTTGTCGGCGCGGCCCTCCTCCTCGGAGTGGCCTATGCGACGGGCGTGGTCGGCACCAGCTCGACGACGGTGAAGACAGTCCAGGGCGAGCCGGTCGCGTTCAAGACCACCGGCTACACGCCGCAAGAGATTTACGAGAAGTATGTAGGGAGCGTGGTCGAGATCCAGTCGACGTTCCCGGGTTCCTACGACATGTGGGGTCAGTACTCGGGCGACCAACGGGCACTGGGCACCGGCTTCGTGGTCTCCGAGGACGGCGACATCCTCACCAACGCCCACGTCGTGAGTGAGAGCGGCCTCGTGGCCGGCTCCGTCACGGTGATCTTCAAAGGCGACGGCGCCGATGACACGCAGGTCCCCGGCACCATCGTCGGCGTCGACGAGTCGACGGACGTGGCGCTGATCCGTGTCGATCCGAGCACGGCGCCTGAGCTCCTCCCGATCCCGTTCGGCGACTCGACGCAGGTCGCGGTCGGCGAAGAGGTCGTCGCCATCGGCAACCCGCTGGGCCTCGACTTCTCGCTCTCCTCGGGTGTCGTCTCGGCGACCGACCGCGAGCTGCAGTCGCCCAACGGCGCGGTCATCACCGGCGGCATCCAGACCGACGCCGCTATCAACTCGGGCAACTCCGGCGGTCCGCTGATCGACGCGAGTGGCCACGTGATCGGCATCAACGAGCAGATCGCCTCGCAGGGCGGCGGCAACGAGGGCATCGGCTTCGCGGTGCCGATCAACACCGCCGTGAGTGTGTTGGAGCAGATGAAGTCCGGCGCCTTCCAGCCGCAGACCCAGCAGGCTCCCGCCCAGGACGGCTCCGAGTACTGGCCGTACTGAGCCCGGGGCCCAGTGTGACGTGACGAAGGCCGGGGGCGGCGCTGCCGCCCCGGCCTTCTGCATGCGGCGCGGCGAACGGGCATCCTCTGCGCGGCCGTGCGGGTTGTGCGCGTCCCTCCTCCAGATCCTCGCGCGCGACTCCGGCGAGCCGGGGGGTGGGTCTCCCAGTAGGGTGTCATCGCTGCGGACATGTGCGCCTGAGCGTACGCGCAAAGGTACGAGAGTACCTTCGGGTGTACATCCAAAGGTGCCTGTCTCGAACGCACACTGCCCCCCGCTTCACTTCAGGCGGACAGCTCACTCTCGACCGACGGCCGGCCCTCGTCCGGACGGCCTTGCAGTGCGACCGCTGTAGGATTGCCTACAGCTGCCGGTCGCGGACGGGCACGGACGGGGAGGGGGAGCGGAATGGCGAACCTCGCGATCATCGCCGTCATCGTGGTCGTCTGGAGCACGTTCTCCAGGCCACTGGACAGGCGCGGGATCACCTCGGCGCTGGCCTTCACCCTCGCCGGCCTCGTGGTGGGCGTGTCGGTGCTGGGGCTGCTCGACGTCTCGATCGGGAGCTCCCTGGCCGGGCGGGTCGCCGAGATCGCGCTCGTGCTCCTGCTCTTCAGCGACGCGTCGCGGCTTGATCTGCGCTCCCTGCGCCGCGAGCTCGGCTGGCCGACCCGGCTGCTTCTGATCGGCCTGCCGCTGAGTCTTCTGGCGGGCACCGGGGTGGGCATGCTCGTGTTCCCAGGCATGGCGCTCGCCTCCGTCTTCCTGCTGTCGACGATGCTCGCCTCGACCGACGCGGCGCTCGGCCAGAAGGTCGTCTCGGACCCCTCGGTCCCTGCTCGCGTGCGTCAGGCGCTCGACGTGGAGAGCGGACTGAACGACGGCCTCGCGGTGCCCTTCTTCCTCGTCGCGCTCGACCTGGCCAACTCCGAGCTCACCACCGGGATCACGTCGGCGGTCGTCACGAACGCCGCGCAGCAGATCGGCTGGGGGCTGACCGCAGGCGCGGCCGCGGGCATCCTCGGCGGCCTCCTCTTCGGGTTCTCCGAGCGTCGCAGCTGGATCGGCCGTGATTGGCGGCAGATCCTGCCGCTGGCCACGGCCCTGCTTGCCTTCAGCGTGGCCGTGGAGCTCGGCGGCAGCGGCTTCATCGCGGCCTTCGTCGGCGGCATGGTCTTCGGGCGGTTGTCCGGCGAACACCGCTCCGCCGCCCTGTTCACCGAGGAGACCGGCGGGCTTCTCGCTGCGGCCACATGGATAGGGTTCGGCGCCGTCGCTCTTGGCTGGGCGGCGCCGCACGTCACCTGGCAGATCGTCCTGTACGCCGCCCTCAGCCTGACGCTCGTGCGCATGGTACCGGTCGCGATCGCCATGGCGCGCAGTGGCGCGGGCAGACCGACCGTGGCCTTCATCGGCTGGTTC
>DASRZL010000004.1:0-10579 GCA_035686425.1 Thermoleophilia bacterium | reverse complement strand
ACCCACGCGAGTACGAAGAGCAGGGGATGTCTCGCCTCGAAGGAACCCAGCTTGTGGAGCCAGCCCGCCAGTGCCACCATCCCAGTCGCAACTCTTCTCGCCGGCAGCCACGCCGCCTGGCGACGGCTCACGGCGTCGCGTGAGGTCGCCGGCGATGACGTGGTACCTCGGCCTCACTACCTCTGCGACGTCTGTACCCCCGCGGCGGCCGCTCGAAGCGAGGCGGCGGCGCTCTGTCCCGGTGGTGTCGCCCCAGCTACGCAGACAGTTCTCGGCCAGCGATGCCAGACCCTTATGGGGTCGCTGTAGCAGCGGCCGGTTCGCAGTCTGCCGGGCTGCTGTTGCCCAGAGTCGAGCGCCGGCGCACCGGGTTGTAGAAGCACCCGATGTAGTCGAAGATCGCGAGCTGCGCGGCGTTCCTCGTCTTGAACGTGTGACGGTAGATGAGCTCCTTCTTGATCGTCGCCATGAAGCTTTCGGCGACGCGTCGTCGTAGGCATCGCCGCGGGAACCCCTCGAGGCGAGCACGCCCGAGTCGCGCAGGGCGGCCTCGCAGGCGAGCGGGCATACCGGCTGCCGCGGCCGGAGTGGTGCACGACGCCGGGCTCGGGGCGCCGCCGGGTCACGGCCATGCCGAGCGCGTCGACGACCGGATCGGCCGCATGAGGCCGGTGGAATCACCATCTGCCGAAGTGGTTCTCGAGCCGCGCCCCGTTACGGCCCTACGGATTGGCGGGATCCGGCGAGGGGCATAAACCGGTCGTTCACCAGAAGGACATGCACGCCGGTGGCGTGCGAGAGGACCGCCGAGATGCGCCTCGAGCGACAGCCCCGATGTGAATCGCGCTGGCCTCTCTGGACGTCGCGGAGGAGGTAGTAATGTTGGATGCGGAGATCGACCTCGCTCTGTTGAAGCGCGAGATCCGAAAGACGTACTCGGCTGTCTCCACAGAGCCGGGGCGTGACTTCATGTTCCCCACCGGGCGCGCCTGGGCAGAGGATCTCGGCTATCCGGAGGAGTTGGCGCGGGTGCCTGAGGGTTCCGTTGAGTCGTTTGCCGGTGTAGCCAACCCTTTCTCGCTCGGTCGTCTGCAGCCGGGCGAGCGGGTGCTTGACCTTGGGTCTGGCGCGGGGACTGACTCGTTGGTGGCGGCGCAGATGGTCGCGCCCGACGGGCGGGTGACCGGTATCGACATAACGCCTGCGATGCTAGGCAAGGCGCGTCGTGCCGCGGCCGAGATCGGCGCGGACAACGTCGACTTTGTCGAGGGTGAGATCGAGAAGTTGCCCTTCCCCGACGGGAGCTTCGATGTCGTCATCTCCAACGGCGTGATCGACCTGATCCCGGACAAAGACGCCGTCTTCGCGGAGACTTTCCGCGTGCTCTCCCCCGGCGGTCGCATCCAGATCGCGGACGTCACCATCCAGAAGCCCGTGAGTGCGGAGGGTCGTCGCAACATCGACCTCTGGACCGGCTGAATTGCCGGGGCGCTGCTGGAAGCAGCGTACGCCAGCCTCCTGAAGGGTCACGGGTTCGAGCGGATCGAGACTGGGCAGCTCGTCGACACCTACGCCCGCTCCAGGTTCGAGGACACACGCCGCAAGGCAAAGAAGTACGGTGCCCGCGGCACCACGCTCAAGGCATGGAAGCCGGTGAAGTAGCCACCCTCAGGTGACATTCGCGGACTCGCTGTAAGGTTCTTCGTGAGGCGCCAAGCACCGCGGCACGTCGATTTGAGCGGGTGGGGGTGACAAGCGCGGGCTGACATCCTTGCCGAGGTGTGGGCGCTCGGTTGCTCGAAGGCCGGCAAGCTCAGCCTCACTCCGGCGTGCAGTTCGTATCCGTCTGCTTCGCGACCCGCGGCCGGCAGATCCCCAGAGGCGAAGGTCCTGAATACGGCTCGCCGTCAGGGCGCCGCCGCGCTGCGGACAAGACGCATTGCTACCGCCACACACCGGCTACCACGGCGTGGCATTGCCGTCTCGTCGAATTTCGGCCCATGCGGCACGGCGATCTGACGACTTCGCACCCTCCAGCAACTTCACGAGAGGCCGCGATCTTCCACGACGCAGGCTTGAGTCATGCGGGAGGCACGGAGGGCGGACTCGGGAAGCCGCTTCACCATGTGATGCAGAGGGGGCGGGAGGCGCCATCGGCCTCCCGCCCCTCTTATCTTCGATCGATGTCCGGGGCATCCCGGACGACTGCCGGTCTAGTCGACCATGGTGGCGCGCCTGTTCTCGCGACGGTAGGCCGGCTCAGGCTGCGGCCGGAAGGCAGGCCTCGGGGCGGCGCCGGGCAGGTGCGTCGTGGGCGCATGCCCCTCGACGGCCACGTTCGGCAGCCACTCGAGCCAGCGCGGCAGGTACCAGTTGCGCTCGCCGAGCAGTTCCATCGAGGCCGGCACGATGATGCTGCGCACCACGGTGGCGTCTATCAGCACCGCGACCGCGAGGCCGAAGCCCATCTGCTGGAACATGACCAGCTCGCCGGTGGCCATGCCGCCGAACACACAGACCATGATGGCGGCGGCGCCGGTGATGATGCTCCCGGTGCGGCCCAGGCCGTAGCCGACTGCCTCGCGGGTGTTCCCCGTCTGGTCATAACGCTCCTTGATGCGGCTGAGCAGGAAGACCTGGTAGTCCATCGAGAGCCCGAACAGCAGGCTGAAGAGGAAGAGCGGTACCCAGGCCTCGATCGTGTCGACCTGCGTGAGGCCGAGCAGCGAGGCGCCGACGCCCTTCTGGAAGACGAGGACCATGAGGCCGTAGGCGGCGCCCACGGACAGCAGGTTCATGGCGATCGCCTGCGCCGGTATGACGATGGAGCGGAAGGCGACCAGCAGGAGCACGAAGCTCAGGCTGAGGACGACGGCCAGCGCGATCGGCAGCCAGGTGTCGAAGAAGCCAAGGTAGTCGACGACGCCGGCCGTGTTGCCCGTCACGTAGATCTCGGCCGAGGTACCGTCGACGGCAGCCGGCACGATGTCGCTGCGCAGGTGCTTGACGAGGGACTGCGTCGCCTCTCCGGCGGGATCGCCCGCCAACGTGGTGGTGATGAGGGTCAGGTCGCCGGCCTCGTTGGCGGTGACCTGCGCGGGGCCGAAGCGCCCGTCAGCCGTCATCGCGGCCTGGAGGCGGCTGATCGCCTGCTCGACATCTGGCGAGGCAGCCTGGCCGTCGACCACGATCATCAGCGGGTTGGCCTTGCCGAGCGAGAACTCACGGTCGAGGGTGTCCCAGCCCTGCTTGGCGTACTCACTGCTCGGCAGGTGAGCGGCGCTGGCGGTGTTGCTGCCCTTCTTCATGACGACCACCGGGGCGGCCACCACGAGCAGCGCCACGACCGCCACCGTGAGCCATGGCACCGGGCGGCGCATGATGCTGTGAGCGAGGCGCTCCCAGAGGCCGCCGGAGCCGTTGGCGCGCTTGAGCGCGAGCTTGCCGACGAACGGCACTCGCAGGGCGTTGATGCGGTCGCCGAGCAGGCTGAGGAGGGCCGGCAGGAGGATCAGCGCCGTGAGCAGCGTGGTGAAGACGACGAGCATGACGCCCACGCCCATGCTGATCATGATGTCGAGCGGGATGATGACCATGCCGGACATGGCCAGCACCACGGTCATGCCGCTGAAGAAGATGGCGCGGTTGGCGGTGGCGCCGGTGGCGGCGATGGCGTCGACCTTCTCCAGGCCGCGGCCGCGCTCCTCGCGATACCGGCTGATGACGAACAGTGTGTAGTCGATGCCGACGGCCAGACCCATCATGGTCAGGATGTTCAGCACGAAGGTGTTCATCGGGTAGACCTGGCCGATCAGAGCGGTGAGCGCCAGGGCCAGGACGATGCTGACGACGCTCATCACCAGCGGCATGAACGCGGCGAGCACGGCGCCGAAGACGATGAGCAGCACGATAAGCGCGGCGGGGACGCCGAAGATCTCGCCGCGCTGCAGGTCTTTCTCAGCCAGCTTGGTGAACATCTCGTTGATGCTGGCTTCGCCGGTCTGCGCCACCGTGAACCCCTGACCCTGCGCCGCGACGACCGTCTCGTGGAGCTTGTCCACGTTCTTGAGGGCGTCGTCCATCTTGCCGGCCATCACCACCGGGATCAGTGTCGATTGCTCGTCCTTCGAGACGGCGGTGGGATCGTTCGTCTGGTAGAAGGTCGCCACGCTGGCGACGACGTTCGGCCCGAGGGCCTGGATCTTGGCGGCGACGTCTGTGACGTAGGCTTCGAAGGCCGCGTCGTCTACCGTGAGCGTGGCGGACCGCACGATCACGAAGTCGGTGATCTTCTGCGGGCCAGTCAGGCGTTGCTCGAGCAGTTCCTGGCCGGTCAGGCTGTCCGGCTTGGCGGCGCGGAACTTCATCTCCGAGGTGATGCCGCTGCCGAGGAGCGAGCCGACGGCGAGCACGGCCATGACGATGAGCACAGCCCAGAGGCCGATCGTGCGCCAGGGGTGCAGCGCGCTCATGCGCGCCAGGCGCTCGGTGAGGCCGCTGCTCCTGCCGGCCCACGCGTTCCCTTTGTCTCTACGCTGCGACATGACCATCCCCCAACCTCGATGTCTTTGACTGGATGTTGCGGTACCAGGCGAGCGCCCAGCGCATGCCGATGTCGTCGGCATCCGGCTGCCTGTGGTGCGGATGCAACTCGCGGGCCTGACCCGCGAGCACACCATGATCTTGGGTAGCGCCGGGACGCGCTGGTCCCGGCGCGTGGACGGTGCTGGCCCATGAGTTGGCGCGAACGGCGCTCGACTCGTTCATGACAGACCCCCTGTCGTCTCAGCAGTAGTCTCGAGGCAAGGCTGCAGCACGCCGACGACGACGTCGGGCGCGTCCACCTTGCTGACGAACCCATCGGCGCCGGCCGCCAGGGCGGCGGGGCGCATCCCCGGACGCAGCCCGACGACGACGATGCGCAGACCCGGCGAAGAGGCGCGCAGGCCTGCCAGCACGGATGTGGACTGGGCTAGCAGGTCCCAGTCCACGATCGCGAGGTCGGGGCGGTGCGCCCGCACCTGGCTCTGCAGCGTCTGGAGCGTCTTGGCTTCGCCGACCACCTGCATCCCGAGGCCCTGCGTCACCAGGATGCGAAGAGCATCCCGGACGGTGGCCTGGCCCTCGGCCAGGACCGTGCGCATGCAGACTTGTTGTTCTCCTGTGGCTCCCATTGCAGCCAAAGCGTAGGCCTGGGACCCATGTGCACGCGCCCGCCACGCGGTGAGACTTGTGCCTGACTGACCGGCGAGTCTTGAGCCTGACCAGTTGGCCAGGCTGACCATCGGCGGCCGATGTGCCGCGTCGCCTTTCACGAGGCCGCGATTGCCGCTATCCTGCGTACTTGAACTGAGGGGAGACACGATAGACGCCGACCGTCCCATCAAGGTCATGATCGTGGACGACCATGCAGTCGTGCGGAGCGGGCTCTCAGCCTTCCTGCTGGCGTTCGACGACCTCGAGCACGTGGGCGACGCCACCGGAGGCGCGGACGCCGTGAGCAAGTGCAGCTCCCTGCGGCCGGACGTGGTGCTCATGGACCTCGTCATGCCGGAGGTGGACGGCGCCGAGGCGACCCGCCGCATCAAGGAGGCCTGCCCCGAGGTCCAGGTGATCGCCCTCACCAGCTACAAGGAGGACGACCTGGTCCAGGGCGCGCTCAAGGCCGGAGCCATCAGCTACCTGCTCAAGAACGTCACGGCCGACGAGCTCGCCGACGCGATCCGGGGGGCCCACGCGGGCCGTTCCACGCTTGCGCCGGAGGCGGCTCAAGTGCTCGTCAAGGCGGCCACCGAGCCGGCGCAGGACGAGGGTCTCACGTCGCGGGAACTGGAGATCCTCAGGCTGATGGTGCACGGAGACAGCAACCCCGCCATCGCCGAGAAGCTCTTCGTCAGCCGGTCCACGGTCAAGTTCCACGTCAGCAACATCCTGATGAAGCTGGGCACTGCGACGCGTACCGAGGCGGTCGCCGTGGCCGTGCAGCGGAGGCTCGTGGAATGATGCCGGTCCGGCTCCCCGGTCGCACCATCGGGCGGCGCACCGCCCGTGCGCCTGGCACGCTCATCGTCATTCTCTTCGCCCTCGCCCTCTCGGCGGTTGCGCTCCACCTGAGCGCGTGCGGTGGAGGTGATGACTCGACGTCCTCCTCCGGCCAGGGGCGGGTCCAGCTCGTCTACCAGGACTGGCGAACCGAGTGGTTCCCTCCCATGGCGCAGCGGGAGCTCCAGATCTTCCAGGCTCAGCACGACAACCTCAGCGTGTTCTACACACCCGACCCAGAGAACCTCATCGACCAGATGCCGCTCGACATGCAGGCCGGGAACGCAGCCGACGTGTTCCAGGCATGCTGCGGCTTCTTCCCCGTCTGGGCGCAGATGGGCTACGTGCTCGACCTGAGGAAGTACGTCGAGACCGACCTCGAGAAATCGATCGTGGCCGACTGGGACCCCGCGCAGTACAAGGCCATGTTCGATGCCAGCGGCCGTCAGTTCGGCGTGCCCAAGTACCAGGGCACGCTGGCGCTCTACTACAACAAGGACATCTTCGACAGATACAAGGTCCCCTACCCCGACGCCTCCTGGAATCAGGACGACTACCTCGCGGCCATGAAGAAGCTGACCCGCGACACCGACGGTGACGGCAGCACCGACATCTGGGGCAGCATGATCGACATCGGCTGGGACCGCCTTCAGGTACACATCAATGCCTGGGGGGGTCACATCGTGGACCCCACCGACCCGACGAAGTGTGACATCGACGACCCGCAGGCCCTGGCGGCCCTCGAGTGGGTGCGGGCTCGGATGTGGGACGACAAGGTCATGGCGACCTTCACCGACGTCAGCAACGTGGGGACGGCGGCGGCGTTCTCCGCAGGCCAGCTCGCGATGGTCGAGGACGGCTCCTGGGCCCTCAAGAGCATCCTCGAGAACGCGTCCTTCCGCATCGGCGTGGCGCCGATCCCCGCGGGGCCGGCGGGGCGGGCCACGCTCAGCACGACCGACGGCTTCGGCATCTACTCGGGCACGCGTCACCCACGGGAGGCGTGGGAGCTCGTCAAATTCCTCTTGAGCAAGGAGTACGCGCTGGCCATGGCCGAGGCGAACCTCCTGCAGCCGGCGCGGTTGTCTCTGGTGGCCGACTGGGAGCGGCTCGTGAAGCAGCAGTACCCGAAGAAGGCCAAGGGGATGGACCTCGAGGTGTTCGCCGCTCCGCACCGCGACGGCTACTCGGTCGTCCAGGAGTCGTTCCCCGGGAACATGGAGGAGGCGACGCTCCTCCTCGGCGACGCCTTCACGAAGATCTTCACCCTCGGTCAAGCGGGCGTAGGCATCCTGCACGGCGTCAGCCGGCAGATCGAGTCGGCTCAGTCGGAAACCACCGGCTAGAGACTGGTCCGGGTCGCGGCCATGCCGGTGCGCCTAACCCATGTTCGCCTGAGGACGCGGATCCTTGCCTGGTCGTTCGTCCCTTCGGCCGTCATCCTCTTCGCCGTGGCGGTCGTTGCCTTCATCGCCTACTCCCGCGTGACGGAACAGCAGGCCGTCCAGCGAAACCAGGAACTGGCTCGCCTCTCGGCCACCAACCTGGCTGCCCAGGTCAGTCAGTTCTCGCTCGACCTCGATAGCCTCACCCGGCAGTCCGACATCGCAGACCCCCGGTCCGGTCGGCAGGAAGCCGCACTCGCCGCAGCCTCGAACAAGCTCTCGGTCTTCGATGCCGGCACGATCATCCTCGACACACATGGCACCCTCGTCGCCGCCTGGCCGAAGCGTCCCGGGGACATCGGCAAGGACTGGGCGTCGCGTCCATATTTCTTCCAGCTGCTGCGCTCCCCACGGCCGGTCTATTCCGACATCACCCCTGACGGAGTCGGCGGTGCCCCAGTCATAGCGGTCGCCGTGCCGATCACCGGGCCGCAGGGCGAGTTCATCGGTGTCCTCGCCGGCATGTTCCGCCTGGGGGCGACCTCGGTCAGCGCGCTGTACGGCGACATCGCCAAGCTTCGCGTGGGGGTGAGCGGCGACGTGTACCTGGTCGACAGCAGCGGCCGCGTCATCGCGCACCCTGACCCGGCGCTCGTGGGGGCCGACCTCACATCGCAGAAGGTGGTCCGGCGCGTTGTCGCGGGTCGGACCGGCGCCGAGCGCACCAAGGACCTGAACCGCAGGGACGTGGTGGCCGGCTACGCTCCGGTGCCCGGCACGCCCTGGGGCCTGATCGCCGTCGAGAACTGGTCGACGCTCATTCGTCCCTCCCAGGGGTATCGCACGTTCCTCCTGGTCCTCCTCGTGCTCGGCATCCTGGTCCCGTCCCTGGTCGTGCTGCTCGGCGTGCGACGCCTGACGCGGCCGGTGCTCGACCTCACGCAGGCGGCCCGACGGGTGGCGGCGGGTGACTTCGAGCACGCGGTCAGCATCACGACCCACGACGAGCTGCAGGAACTCGGGCAGCAGTTCAACGAGATGTCCGCCCAGCTGCGTGACTCGTACGCGGATCTGGACAAGCGGGTGGCCTCTCGCACGCAGGAGCTCGCCACTCTGAACGCCGTGGCGGCCGTGGTGAGCCAGTCGCTCAATCTCGGACGCATCCTGGAGGACGCCCTCGGGAAGATCATCCCGGAGCTCGGCTTCTCGGCCGGGGCCGCGTTCGTCCTCCCGGATAGCGACAGCGGGGATGCCGTTCTAAGGCTGGTGACGTCCTTGAATCTCTCTGCCGACGTCTCGGCCGCCCTCGCGGTCCGTGTTCCGGAGGTCCTGGAGCGACGCCCGAGAGAGCCCGGCAGGCAGGCCCAGGCCTTGGCGCTCGACGTCCTTGCCTCCGGGGATGCGCTGAACGCGCTGGAGACGGCGGGCTGGCGGTCAGCCGTGGAGATCCCGCTCACCGCCAAGGGGACCGTGTTTGGTGCCCTGGTGCTCTTCGCCGCCGACGAGACGGAGCTCACACCCGAGCATCTCGCCTCGCTGTCGGGCCTCGGCAACCAGATAGGCATGGCGGTCGACAACGCCCGCCTCTTCGCGCAGGCCGAGGAGTCGGCCGCGGCCATGGAGAGGAACCGCCTGGCTCGCGACCTCCACGACGCCGTGAGCCAGACGCTGTTCTCGGCGTCGCTGATCGCGGAGGTCCTTCCCCGGATCTACGAGCGTGACCCGCAGCAGGGCAGGGAGAGGCTTGAAGAGCTGCGTCAGCTGACCCGTGGCGCCCTCGCCGAGATGCGCACACTGCTGCTCGAGCTGCGTCCTGCCGCGCTCGCTGAGGCGAACCTGCCCGACCTGCTGCAGCAGCTGGGGGAGGCCGTGGGCGGGCGCTCACGCATCCCGATCGACGTCCACGTGGACACGGCCATCGCTATCCCGGCAGAGGTCGGCGTGGCGCTCTACAGGATCGCGCAGGAGGCGCTCAACAATGTGGCCAAGCACTCCGGCGCCACGCACGCGAGCGTGCTCCTGCGCGACTGCGGCGGCGACGGGCGAGAGCGCGGAGCTCTCGAGCTCGTCGTGGCCGACGACGGCTGCGGATTCGACCCCGAGGCGGCCCGGTCCGGCAGCCTCGGACTCGGCATCATGGCCGAGCGGGTCGAGTCGATCGGGGCGCGGCTCGAGCTGCGGTCCAGCCCCGGGGAGGGAACACGCGTGCGAGCCGTTTGGCATCCAGAGCCCTCGCGCAGCCTCGACTCTACCGATTCACTCTGACCGCTGCTGCACGGGACGGGGCGCGGATCGTGGCCCGGCTGTTGAAATCCTGGTCAACTGGCCAGTGAGAAGACTGCCCCCATGACGGGCGCGACCGAGCCGACCGCCACGTATTCTTCGGCCTGTGATTGGAGCACGGATCGGTCATGGAGGACCGTGGATCGTCTTCGACGGCGGCCACTCGTTCATGAGACGGAGCCAGGACGGAGAGATGGACATGGCGCAGCAGACCATCATCTGGACAGCCTTCTGCCTCGTCGTTCTGGGGCTCGCGCTCTGGCGCCCGGACTCCGGGCGCCGAGCTCTCGGCATCTTCTTCATCATCATGGCGGTCGGCATCAACGTCGTGTTCGTCCTGGCCGCGCCCGACGGGTTCGTGGACCTCGGCACGAGTGCGCCGCTGCTTTCCCCCTGGGGATGGGTCTTCGAACATGTGGTCGCCAGAGCCCCTGCCGTCTTCGGCCTGCTCGTCGCCAGCTATGAGATCACGATCGGGCTGCTGATGATCAAGGGTGGCGAGTGGGGAAGCCTCGGCCTGCTCGGCGGCATCGTCTTCCTGATGGTGATCGCGCCTTTGGGTCCGTGGACGGTTCCGAACCTCATCATGGCGGCTGCGCTCGGCGCCATTCTCCTGCGCGATCCGCGGCATCCGTCGAGCCTACCGAGTGTCTCGCCGGGCTTCCAGGCGCCAGACGGGTCCACCACGGTGTAGACGACGCGCGGAGAGGAGCGCCGGCAGATGGAGACCACAGTCGATCGCACCCCGCCCCACACGGCGGCTACGGTCACGGTCACGAGGGGCGGCACTCCTGGTCTCGTGGCCGTCAGGACTGCTTGCAGCGACACGAGCCGTTGGCGGCGGCAGCGCACCGACGCGTTCCGGCGTT
>DASRZL010000003.1:0-3577 GCA_035686425.1 Thermoleophilia bacterium | reverse complement strand
GCTTCCTCTCCTCGGGCACGCTGGGACCGGAGGTCTCCTGGGACGCGCGCCTGCGACGCCTGCCGCCGGACGCGCGCGCCGTGCTCGATCGCGCCGCGTGGCGACTCACTCTCGACGAGACGCCGTTCGAAGTGAACGCGGTCGGCGGCGACAACACGGCCCAGGTCGCCCGCCTGCGCGCGG
This sequence comes from Thermoleophilia bacterium, assembly GCA_035686425.1. Lineage (GTDB taxonomy): Bacteria > Actinomycetota > Thermoleophilia > UBA2241 > UBA2241 > CAIXSE01. The sequence continues at coordinate 3,394 of DASRZL010000003.1, read as the reverse complement.
CCATCGCCGCCACCTGCGGCAGCCTCAACGTCGACCTCGGGCGCTGGGTGCTGCCGCTCTCCGGCGGTCATGACAGCCGCACACTGCTCGCCTTCCTCGTCGCGAGCGGCCTGCGGCCGCGCTGCGTCACCTGGACGACGCACGCTTCGCTGCGCAACCCGCTCTCGGACGCCTCCATCGCCCGCGTGCTGGCACGCCGCTACCACGTAGAGCACGAACTGCTGTACCTGGACGCGCCCGACGTCGACCCGGAGACGGTGATCGCGCGCTTCGTCGCCGCCAACGAGGGCCGCAACGACGAGATCGCCGGCTACCTCGACGGCTTCGCCCTGTGGCGCGGCCTGGCGCTGGCCGGCGTGCAGGGCATCATCAGGGGGGATGCGTCGTTCGGCACCCTCGCGCGCAAGATGCGGCCGGACGCCAGCCGCCAGCAGACCGGCGGCGCGACGCCCCACGACTATCCAGATGCCCATTTGCTGCACAGTCTTGGCCTGGCACCCCAGACGTGGCCCTCACGCCTGCGCAGGACGCCCGACGAGGATCTGAGGGACTACAGGATGCGGCTCAGTCAGCGGGGCTACGTGCCCATCATCCTTGCCGGTCTCGCCGAGCCAAAGGCCCGCTACCTCGAGACCGTCAACCCGCACCTTTCACGGCTGGTCATCGGCACCGTGCGGTCGCTGCCACTGGGGTCCCGCTATCACTCACGAGCCTTCCTTCGCATCGTGGGCAGCCTCAACCCACTGATTCCCTATGCACGCTCCTCGTCCACCTTGCCGGTGCCGGACCTCCTGGCCCAGCCGGACTTGCTTGGGCTGATCGTGCGCGAGCTCGTGTCCCCCGACATCGAGCGGGTGCTGCCGGGCGATGGGCCGCTGCGCGTACTCACCGCCATGAGTGGGGCCACGAGTGGAAGCGGACGCGCCCGAGCGCGCCTTCGGGCGCTGGTGAAGAGCGCCAGCAGTGCTCTGCCGACGCGCGTGGCGGTGGAGTTGGCGCCGGCGTGGAAAGGTCCCGACCCGCTACCCCCCGCCAAGGTGGCCCTCAGGGCGTTGCTCGCCAGCCGGACCATCAGCCTCCTCGAGGAGGACGCGGCGGCACAGGACGACGCGGGCTGACTGGCACTTCGAGCGCGAGCTCGGCCTCTGACTGTTGACGTGTTGCCAGATCTGTGGTCACGAAGACCGCATAGCTATTGACCCGGGTGGAGGGGTGCGAAGACAATCGGCCGGGGTCTTCTACGGAGGAGCACAGTGGGGGTTCTCATCGTCGTCTGCCCGCGCCCGGGTCGTCCGGCCATCGTCGCGGAGCGCCTTCGGAGCGCCGCGCTCCGCCTGGCGCCGCCTGAGATGCCGATCCGCGAGCCGATGCTGCTCGAGACCGCAGGCGTGGTCGCCGCAGTCGCCAACCCCACAGACGAGGGCGTGTGGCTTCACGACAACGAGGACCAACCCGGCGGTGACACGCCGGGCGGCGGCGCCGCCGTCGGCGGCCTCTTCGGCGACAACGGCTCGTGGTGGCACGCCAAGTCGGCGGCTCCGGAGGGCACCTACGCGCTCGCTCGCTGGGATGCGCACGTGGTGGAGCTCGTCGCCGACATCTGCGGATCGCGCACCATCTGGTATGCGCTGACCCAGGACGTCTTCCTGGCGTCCACGTCGCAGCGAGCCCTCGTGATGCTGTTGGGCAGCTTCGAGCTGCTCCCCGAGGCGACCGCCTGTTTCCTGTCGTCTGGCACACTGGGACCAACGGTCTCGTGGGACGCGCGGATCCGCCGCGTGCCGCCGGATGCGCGCGCCGTACTGGACCGTGGTTCCTGGCGGGTCACCGTGCACGAGACCGTGCCGGAGTTCGGTTCGGCGACGGGCGAGAACGAGGTCGAGGTCGGCCACCTGCGCGAAGCCATCGCGACCACCTGCGGCGACCTCAACCTCGACCTGGAGCGCTGGGTGCTGCCGCTCTCCGGCGGTCACGACAGCCGCACCATCCTCGCCTTCCTCGTGCAGAACGGCTCGCGGCCCCGGTGTGTCACGTGGACGACGCGCGCATCACTGCGCAACCCGCTTTCGGACGCCTCCATCGCGCGCGTGCTGGCGCGCCGCTACCACGTCGAGCACGAGCTTCTCTACCTGGACGCCTCTCGAAACGGCCTCGAGACGACGCTGCAGCGCTTCGTCGCCGCCAATGAGGGGCGCAACGATGAGATCGCCGGCTACCTCGACGGCTTCGCGCTGTGGCGTGACCTGGCGCTGGCCGGCGTCCAAGGCATCATCAGAGGAGACGAGCCGTTCGGCCTCCACAGGCGCCGGATGAGCGTGGACGATGGCCGGCGGCACGTCGGCGGCGCGACGCCTGATGATTATCCCGAAGGCCACCCGCTCCACAGTCTCGAGCTGGCACGTCCATCCTGGCCCGCCCGCCTGCAGAAGTCTCCGCAGGAGCAGCTCAGCGACTACTGTCATCGGCTCAGCCAGCAAGGCTTCCTCCCGACGGTCCTCGCCGGCCTGGCCGGCCCCAAAGCGCTGTACCTGGAGACCGTGAATCCGCTCGCGTCTCGCTTGATCGTCCGCACGGCACGTCTGTTGCCGCCGAAGCTACGAGACCACGCGCGGGCCTATCAGCGCATCGTCGATGGCCTCAACCCCTTCGTGCCGTATGCACGCTTCGCCTCTACACTCCCGGTCCCCGATCTGCTGGTCCAGCCGGACCTCCTCGAGCTCTGCGTGCGTGAGCTCGTGTCGCCGGCCATGCAGCGGATCCTGGCCGGTGACAGGCCGCTGCACGTCCTCACGGCCATGAGTTCGGCAACAGGTGAGCGACGCGACGTGCGGACGATCCTCAAGGCGCTGACAAGGGAGGCCAGCGGTGCCCTCCCGACGCGTCTCGCCGTCGAACTGGCGCCGCCGTGGAGGGGTCCCGAATCGCTGCCGGCTGCCAAGCTCGCCTTCAGGGCTCTCCTCGCCAGCCGGACGGTCTCACTCTTTGAAGAGGACGCGTGGGCGCTCGCGGGATCCGCTCAATGAGCCGGCCATCAGGGCGATGTCACCTGACGCGATGACAGTGGAGCCGCCGCGGGGCGGCCCCGCGCCCAGGCACGTCTGAGGACCGCGGTCAAGGAGGTGAGCGGCATCCTCTCGCCCAACCTCTCGGTCCGGCTCGGACCAGCATGGAAGGGACTCGAGCCCCTGCCCCAGCCAAGCTGGCCCTCAGGGAACTGCTCGCCAGCCGGACGATCAGCCTCCTCGAGGAGGATGCGAGCTCACTCGCGGAATCCGGCTGGTGCGTCCACAACCGACGCTGAACCAACCGGCGGCGCGGCGGCGCGGCCGACGCACGCCATCTGAGACAGACCAGACCGCTCCGCCACGTCCCCCGGTCAGGAAGGGGCGCCCAC
>DASRZL010000002.1:0-13534 GCA_035686425.1 Thermoleophilia bacterium | reverse complement strand
GGTGCAGAACGTGCAATCGAACGGACACCCGAGGCTCGTCATGATGGGCGTCTCCCGGATGCGCTCGGACCCCACGATCAGCGAGAGGTCCGGCACGGGGTTGGAGTCGAGATCGGCGGGCCGCTCGCGCAGCTCGTTGTGCACGGGGCGCTGGTCGCGCCAGAACGACAGTCCGCGGATGCTCTCGAGCTCGCGCTCTCCACCGAGCGCCTCGATCAGCTCCAGCATGAGGTCGTCACCACCCTCTCCGCGGGCGACGAAGTCGGCGTGCGGCAGGGCGTCGTCGGGCACGAACGTGGGGTGGGGGCCGCCGATGATCACGGGAAGGCCGGCGGCCCGCAGTTCATCCGCCAGGGCGTACGCGGCCGGCGCCGTCGAGGTGGTGGTCGAGATGCCGACGAGATCGGCCGACGCGACGTCGTCGCGGTCGATGGGCGCCGCCTGGGGGCAGTAGATGCGCACGTCGTGGCCCGCGGTCTTGAGCGCCGCGCCGATGAGGGGCAGACCGAGACGCGGATAGAAGCCGTAGGACAGGATGTTGATGCTGGGCGGGGCAGGCTCGATGAGGCGTATCTTGAGCCTTGCCGGGGCAGCCGTCCTGGAGGACGGTGTCGTCACGTCGGTCGCCGTGCTCATGGTCACCCGCTTGGCCGGTTGTGGTGGTGCGCTGTCATGAAACGCAGTCTACCCCCTCCTGTGCCCCCCGCAGTCGCGTTTCGGCAATCCCGCCACCGACCACTTGCCGGGCGGGCTCACGCTCGCCGGTACGGCAATGCCGTCGCACCGCGTGCTCGAGTAGTATGAGCCCGCCAACCAGTCACGACCTGGCCACTCAGCCGAAGGGACGACCCGATGGGACACCAGATCACACCCGGAGCCGGACCGAGCGCGTGCCTCGCCGGAAGCCTCACGTCCGCACAGATGGACCTCGTCGTCCGTCATCTCCCGGTCCAGGTCTCGGTGGTCGACGAAGCCGGTACGCTCGTCTACTGGCACGGTGACCTGTTTGCCGACTGCGAGCTGCGCCACGTCGGCGCACACGTCGACGAGTCGCACAACGAGCACTCGCGCCAGACGATCGCGCGAATGGAGGCCGCCTTCCGCGACGGCAGCCGCGACGAGGCCGTCTTCAGGCGCATCGAAGAGGGCCGCCTGATCCTCGTCCGCTACGCACCGCTGCGCGACAACGCCGGCGCCTACCGCGGCATGATGGAGACGATGCAGGACATCACCGACATCGTCGGCCTTGAGGGCGCCAAGCTCACGCTCGACTGGGAGTGAGCAGGTCGAGAGGGCCGGCGACTCAGTCGCCGGCCCTCTCTCTGACCCTTGGACCGCGCTTCGGGACCGGTCGGCGCGGGCTCGGCCGCGCGGGCGCCGCGCGTCAGCTGCGGGTCGACCGATCGCGGTTCACGGCGTGATGGGGGTGACCGTCAGCTTGGCGACGGCGCCACTCCACCCATAGACGGTCGCGTCGATGTCGGCAGTACCTTGGATGCCGCGGTGGTACTTGATGCGCTGGTTCGTCGGAGCGCGCATCATTCCACCAAAAGGCGGACCGGGCACGTAGGCGGCCATCTCGTTGTTGGCCTCGGTACCGGCGTCCCACGCCCTGAGGTTGTACATCCGCGTGCGCAGCCCGCGAAGCCACATGCTGTCCACGCCGGCGAAACCGTCGTTCGTCTGCACGAGCATGGTCGCCAGCGAAAGCCGCGATCCTCTCGGCGAACGGACGGTGAAGGTCGCGGACTGGCCAGGCAGGATCGGTCCGTCTGCGGTCTTGACGTCGAAGACGCGGCGCGAGTAGGTGGCGCGCATGGCCGCGGGGCCGTTGTTGCCACTCTCTGCGATCAACCGCAGTTCCCTGCTGGCGTGATGATTCTTCTGGAAGAGACGGTAGCTCGAGTCGTGTGAGATGACTACCGGTGGCGAGAAGATCTGGTTGCTGGTGAGATTCTCTATCTTGACCTCGTACATGGCGGCGTTGCCGCGGGCCAGCGCCGCCGCCGGCAGGAGGAGCACGGCCAGCAGCATGACCGCGGCGAGACCCAGTCTCGTGATCGTCTTCGAACTCATGGTTCTTCCTTCCCTCTCGGCTCTGCACCGGCGCCCCCGTTCGCGGCAGGCATCGTCTGGCAGAGCCTCTCGAGGGCGTCCGGCCGGATCGTCTCGGATCACCGCCGCCCTCCTGACGCAGGCAACCTACCCGAGCGATGTAGCGAGCGGCTTGCGGAACCCTTACGAATCGAGGAAGGCCGCGCCGCGCTCGCGACAGACCTGCCCGAAGCTTGTGACGGCTTCCTTGCGGACCCCTTACGGGAGTCTTAACGCCGCCCTACGGCACGCGTTCGCGGCGTTCGGCGAGGGGGACCCGGGGTACAGTGGAGCTGACCCTATCGGGCCGCGTCCAAGGAGTACCGCGTGCCACAGTCCATCCTCATCGTGGAGGACGAACCGAGCATCGCCGAGGTCGTCAGTCTCTACCTCGGCCGCGCCGGCTTCGACGTGCGCAGCGTCGGGGACGGGCTCGCGGCTCTCGACGAAATCGAGCGCCACGAGCCGGACCTCATCATCCTCGACCTGATGCTGCCGAGGCTCGACGGCCTCGAGGTCACGCGCCGGGTCCGCGCCCGCGGCGACACGCCGATCATCATGCTGACGGCGCGCAAGAGCGAGGTCGACCGCATCGCGGGCCTCGAGATGGGCGCCGACGACTACGTGGTCAAGCCGTTCAGTGCGCAGGAGCTGGTGAGTCGCGTGCGCGCCGTGCTGAGGCGGGCGAGCGCCCCTGCGCAGAGCGATCCCTCCGAGGACCGACTCGAGTTCGGCGATCTCGTCATAGACCCGGTGGCGCGCACGGTGACCGTGGCCGGCTCGGAGCGGTCGCTGACGGCCAAGGAGTTCGACCTTCTGCTCACGCTCGCCCGGCGGCCGCATGCCGTCTTCAATCGCGACAAGCTGCTCGAGATGGTCTGGGGATCCGCCGACTACATCGATCCGAGCACCGTCACCGTGCACGTTCGGCGGGTGCGCGCGAAGATCGAGGACGACCCCTCCCAGCCGCGCCACATCACCACGGCCTGGGGCGTCGGCTACCGGTTCGAGCCGTGAGCGGGTCCCGCGCCGCTCGCTCTGGGACCTCGGGCCCGCGCGGGCTCGCCGTCTTCGTGGCGGGGACGCTCGCCGCGGTCGTCGTCGGGCTGCTCGTGTTCTCACTGCTCATGCGCCCGCCGCAGAACGACTTCGTCGCCATGGCGGAGTTCCTGGGGATCACGGCCCTCATCTCGGTGGGCGTCGGCGTCCTCGTCGTTCGTCTCGGCTGGATGCGCCGTTCGCCGAGACTCGCATGGACCCTCATGGCGGGGTACCTTCTCGCCGCGGCGCTCACGTTCCTCAATGTCGTCGTGACGGCGCGGCTCATGTTCCTGAGCCGTCACGACCTGCTGCTCTCGACCGTGCTCCTCGTGTTCGCCGCGATCATCGCCGTGTCGCTCGGCTCTCTGTTGACGGGCGGCGTGACCGCCGCGATCGCGCGGCTGAACCGCGCCGCGCGGAGCGTCTCCGGCGGCGACCTCGATGTCGTCGTGCCCGTGGAGGGCTGCGACGAGGTCGCCGAACTGGCGGCGAGCTTCAACGAGATGACGGTCCGGCTGCGGAACGCCGAGCGCGCGCGGCTCGAGATCGAAACGGCGCGGAGTCACCTCCTCACCGCCGTCGGACACGACCTGCGCACGCCTCTCGCGTCCGTGCGCGTGATCGTCGAGGCGCTCTCCGACGGGGTCGTCGACGACCCCGCGACGGTCGCGCGGTACCTCCGCACCGCAGAAGGCGACCTGAACGCCCTCTCGCATCTCGTCGACGATCTCTTCATGCTCGCGCACCTCGAGTCGGGCGGGGTGGAGCTCGAACGCCAGCCCAACTCGATGACCGACCTCATCTCGGACATCCTCGAGTCCTTCGCGCTACGCGCCGAGCAGCAGAAGGTGACGCTCCGCGGAGAGCCCTGCCGGACCGCCGACGTCGCCGAGTTCGATGCGCGCTACGTCGAGCGTGCCCTGGCGAACCTGGTCGAGAACGCGCTCCGCTACACGCCTCCCGGCGGTGAGGTCGTCCTCCAGACCGACAGCGTGCCCGAGGGGCTGTCGGTCAAGGTCAGCGATACGGGGCCCGGGATCGCCGAGGCCGACATCCCGAAGGTCTTCGATCGCTTCTACCGCGGCGAGGCCTCGCGTAGCCGGGCCACCGGCGGCAGCGGACTCGGCCTCGCCATCGTCAAGGGCGTTATCGAGGCGCACGGCGGCAGCGTCGCGGTCGAGACCGCACCGGGTCGCGGCACGACGTTCTCCTTCGTGCTTCCGGCCTGACCCCGGCTCGGCCGCACGTCCCGGCCGATCGGCGCCCTTACCCGCGGCGAGTCAATCACGCCGCCCGAGCGCCGGACGCACCTACCCGGAGCGAGTCATCGGCAGCCCCTACTCGAGGAAGTCGGCCGGAGCGCTCGTGTCCTCACGCACCGGCACGTCGGCCGGCGGCGAAACCAGCTTGCCGCTCGGACTCGCGCTCGGGCTGGGCGACGCGCTCGGAGACGGCGTCGGCGCCGGCATCGGCACGCGGAAGCATCCCGGCGCCTTGCGGACCAGGTAGCGGATGAGGCGCCGTGAGTTCCCCGCGGTGAGGTGGGCCCCGTCGTAGAAGCCGTTGGGACTGCCGCCGAACGTCTTGATGTTCAGGCAGTTGATGACCCTGAAGTTGCGGTACTGCCGGAGCTTCTTGAGGTAGTTGTTCAGCGCACGCTGCTTGACGCCCCAGCCGACGGACATGAAGGCCTTCCGCACCCGCGGGTGATACGGCATGACGACGATCAGCGGCCGGATGTTGTTGCGGTTGAGCAGCAGAAGCGTGCGCGAGAAATACGCCTTCGCCCGCGTCTTGCCCGGGACCCTGCGATTGCCCGCCTTCGCCAGCATGTCGGCGTCCAGATACCGGTTCAGCGACTGCTGCAGCGTGAGGCCCGCCGCGCGTTTGCGGTCGTAGCTGTTCCACCAGAGCATCCCGTCGTAGCCGAAGCGGCGCCCGGAGAGCAGGTTGCGCTTCGGCTGGCGCATCGCCGCCTTCATCTTCGAGTTGATGAGGGACGCCGGGAACGCCTGAGAGAGGCGCTCGTCGACGATGAGCCCGGGAGCCATCGGCACGTCGGCGAGCGTGGTCGCCTGCAGGCACCAGATCACCGCCGGCGGCTCGTCGGGATGATTGTCGAGGAGCCAGTCGGTGACCGCCCAGGCGTCTTCGGGGCGGCCGTTGTGGAAGCCGAAGTTGAACGCCGCCAGCCCGGTCTTGCGCTTGATCGTGGCCGGGTCCATGCGCAGGCTGCGCGAGCCGCCGAAGACGACCACCCGGGGGACCTTGGGCATCTCTTCGGCAAGATCGAGCTTGTAGCTGCGGTCCCACCCGCGAGAGTAGTACTTCGTCAGCTTCCAGGTCGGAGTGGCGTCGTCTCCGCTCGCGACCATCGGCCGCGTGATGCCCAGCAGACAGGCGGCGCCCAGCGTCACGAGCACGAGCTTGACACGCCAGCTGTCGAGAGAGAACTTCGCTTCGCCCACCCCTTCCTGCTCCGAAGGGTAGCAAGCGATGCCGGCGCCCTCAAGCGCGGCGACTACGAAAGCCGCCCTCTCGCCTGCCCGGTTGCCGCAGCGATGCCGATGGCGGTGCGCGATATCGGTTCCAGGCTCGCGAGGTCCGGCGTGCAGCGTTGCGGCCGAACAGACGTCCGCCGCCGCCGTGACGAGCCCCGGTGGAGGACTCAGCCGGGTGTGCAGCCGGGTGAAGGAGCGGTGCGGGTCAGACTCGCGTTGAAGCGGACGCGGGCGAGTCCCCGCTTGACGCGGTCCTTGTCGACCATCCTTGTCACGTCTCTCTCCGTCGCGGAAGGCCGGATCACGGCGAGAGTGACGCTGGGGTAGACGAGCAGGGACAGCGAGACCGGGAAGGTCACGACTCCGTCGGCAGCTGGATGCCTGATCACGCTGTCGAGCGGGCAGGTACCGAAGATGCCTTCAGGTGTAACGTTTGGAGCGATGAGGAGCGACGAGATGGGCTACGAGATCAGTGAGAAGGATGTGCCGCCGCAGCTCTCGCTCACGCGACGGGTGACGGTGACGATGGAGACCATCGGCAAGGGCTTGAACGGAGGGTTCCGGACGCTGACGCAGCACGCCGCCGCGACCGGCGCCGACACGGTAGGGCCGCCCATGGTGTTCTCACCGGACTTCGGCAAGGAGGAGTTCGACCTCGTCATCTGCATGCCCGTGGCGGTCGGCGCCGTCTCCGGCGAGGGCGTGGTCCTCGAGGAGGTCCGCGGCGCACACGTGGTCTTCACCACGCACGAGGGCCCCTATCTGGGGGTCCCCGAGGCCTACGCGGCGCTGTTCACCTGGCTCGAGGAGAACGGCCGCAAGGCGGCCGGCCCCGCCCGCGAGGTGTACCTCAACGATCCGCAGGACGTTCCCGAGAGCGAGTTGCTCGTGGAGGTCTCGATCCCGCTCGCCTGATGCGCGCGAACGCCGCGGCGGGCAAGCGGTTCGGACTCACCGGCGACTCGCCGTGTCTGCGCCCGCTGCAAGCGGACGTCGGGGCGTTGGGCTACGAGAGTCGTCAGGTCGAAGTGCCGGTCAGGCAGGAGCGTCCCCGACCGCGCTCAGCTCCAGAAGATGACCATCCGGATCGCGGAAGAAGCAGCGGATCTCCCGGCCCCAATCATGCGGGGGTGTGAGGAATGAGGCCCCGCGTGCGCGCAGCGTCTCGTACGCCGCCTGACAGTTCGGCACGCGGATGGTGATCGAATGACTCACCCTCGACACGTCCGTCGGGGGCGTGAACTTCACGTCGGGCTTGTCGTCCGTCGGCCCGCCGCCGGTCACCAGGAGCAGCCAGCCGCCCAGGAACTGCAGGACGCAAGAGGTGCCTCCGTACTCCCTGTAGACCGTGGCGCCCAGTACATCGCGGTAGAAGTCTCTCGACACGCTCATGTCGCCGACGACGAGAATGTGCGTCAGCGCCATGTCGCTGCTTGGGAATGTGTCGGACACGTCCGATCCTCCTCGATCCGCCCGATGAACCGCACACAGCCCGTGCGGGTGGCGTCCCCAGCCTACAACCGCCGCGCTTGGCTGCGCCAGGCCGTTGCCCCGCAGGTCACGCCATGACATCGCCGACAGCGCACGCTCGCGTCGATCGCGAGTCGTGTCCCATGGTCGCCGTGACCGGCGCTCGGAGCACGCCGGACCAGCCGTGCGGGAGGCGGCGGGCGATGCGCCGGATTCTGGTCAGCCCCGTCGGGCGACAGCAACCCAGTGGGTCACTCGCCGCCACGGCACTAGCGTGACGACCACGACGGCCTACTCGCGCCGGGCCTTCGCGCGGTCTTTGAGGATCTGCCCGGCGGCCAGCTTGCCGGGGGCGCCCATCACGCAGCCTCCCGGATGGGTGCCCGAACCGCACTGGTAGTAGCCGGCGATCGGGGTGCGGTACTGCGACCAGCCCGGCGCCGGGCGGAAGAAGAACATCTGCGGCGCGAAGAACTCCCCGGCGAAGATGTTGCCCTCCGAGAGCCCGACCGTGCGTTCGATGTGGAGCGGCGTCACGACCTCGCGCTGGAGGACGAGGTCGCCGAAGCCCGGGAAGAACGACTCCAGTGTCCGCTGCACGGTGTCGCCGAGGTTCTCCTTCTCGGTGTCCCAGTCGCTCTCACGCAGGTGGTACGGGGTGTAGTGGATGAAGCACGACATGACGTGCTTGCCCGGGGGCGCCATATCCGGGTCGATGGTGCTCTGGATCGCGCCGTCGATGTACGGCCGCGAGCTGTACCAGCCGTACTTGCCCTCGTCGAAGGCGCGCTCGAGGTAGTCGATCGACGGACCGATGCTCGTGAAGCCGCGGAAGATGTCGTCGCGGCCGGGCAGGGCCGGGTACTCCGGCAGTCCGTCGAGCGCGAAGTTGACCTTCGACGACGTGCCCTGAAACCGGAACCGCCGGATGCTCTCGACAAGGTCGTCGGGGAGTTCGCGCGGGTTGACGAGCTCGAGGAACGTGTGGCGTGGATCGAGGGCGCTCACGACCGTGTCGGCGTAGAACTCGGTGCCGTCGGTCAGGGCGACCCCCATGGCCCGGCCGTCTTGCGTGATGACCGAAGCGACGGGCGATTCGAGGCGGATCTTCGCCCCGAACGACTGCGCCGCGCGAGCGAGCACCTGGGTGAAGCCGCCGTTGCCCCCCTTGTGGAACGACCAGGCGCCGAACTCGCCGTCGTGCTCGCCGAGCGAGTGATAGAGCAGCACCAGTCCTGAACCCTGCGAGCGCGGCCCGACGTTCGTGCCGATGATGCTCGAGCTCGCGAGGTAGCCTTTGACGATGTCGGACTCGAAGTAGTCGTCGAGGAAGTCGGCGGCGCTGCCGGTCAGCAGCCGGACGGCGTTGTGGAGAGTGCGCTTGTCCATCCGGCGGAACAGCCGGCCCATCTCCGCGAGCGCGAGGAGCTCCTCCGGATCGTCGCTGAAGATGTCGGGCGGGACCTGGTCGAACAGCGGCTTGAGCGCCTGGCAGACCATGTTGAGGTCATGGCTGTACTGCTCGTAGGCGTCCGCGTCGTGCTTGCTGTGGCGGGCGATCTCCTTGAGGTTCTGGCCGTGGTCCTGGGTCAGCCACAGGTAGTCGCCGTTCTCCATTGGGGCGAACGTGGACGACATGAGCAGCGGCATGAAGCCGTGCTTGGTGAGCTCCAGATCCTGAATGATCTGCGGCCGGACGAGCGAGAGGGCGTACGAGAACGTGGTGAACCAGAAGCCGGGGCGCAGCTCCTCGGTGATGGCGGCGCCGCCGACGAGGTGGCGCCGCTCCAGGATCAGGGTCCGCAGGCCCGACTTGGCGAGATAGGCGCCGTTGACGAGGCCGTTATGGCCGCCGCCGACGACGATGGCATCGTAGGTACGGTCGGCGCGTGACGCCGTCGCGGCCGACACGGCGGACTTCTTCGTGGACTTGGCGGGCGCCTTCTTCGTCGTCATCTCAGGCCGTCTTTCGCTCCGGGTTGTAGAGCGGCAGCCGGGCGACGTGCGCGGCGACCTGCTCGTAGTGATGGTCCACGGTGAACTCGAGCTTCACCCTCGTGCCGAGTCCGGCGAAGTCGGGGCGCACCCGGGCGATCGCGATGTGGCGCTGGAGCACAGGCGAGTACATGAAGCTCGTGGCATAGCCGACCTGGCGCTCGTAGCCGTCGTCGTAGACCATCCAGTCCTCGACGACCGGTGTGTGGTCCTTGGGCGGGATGAGTCCGGCCTCGTTGTAGACCCGGTCGTAGTCCTGCCAGTCGATGACGAGGCCGCGCATGGCCCAGCGCGACGTCTTCTCGGTGAGCTCACGCTCCAGCGCGCGCCGGCCGATGAAGGCCCGGTCGTCGCCCTTGAGATCGCGGAACATCCAGCTCCAGCCGAGCTCGATCGGCGTGGAGCGGTGGGCATCGTTCCAGGCGTAGCGGCTCGAGTCGAAGTCGGCCTCGAGGAGCAGCAGGCCGGCTTCGATGCGGAGCATGTTCAGCGTAGCAAGGCCGAACGGCTGGACTCCGTAGCCCTGCACGCTCTCCCAGAGCGTGTCCCAGACGTGGACGGCGTCGGGGGCGTCGATCCAGATCTCGTAGCCGAGGTCGCCGCTGTAGCCGGTCCGGCTCACCGTCACCGCCGCGCCGCCGATCTCGCCGGTGGCGACGCCGAAGTACGGGATGTGCTCCATCTGCGGGACCAGCTCTTTGAGCAGGCCCCGCGAGCGCGGGCCCTGAAGGGCGAGCGTGCCGATCTCGTCACTGACCTCCTCGACCTGGACGCGCATGCGCCCGATCCGGTCGGCGAAGTAGGCGAAGTTGGGTTCGGCGCTCGTCAGGAGATAGTCGTCACGCTCCCGATGGAGAATGAGGCCGTCCTCGATGACGAAGCCACGATCGTCGAGCCAGCACGTGTACTGGGCACTCCCCGGTGAGCAAGCCCGGATGTCCCGGGCGAGCATCCCCGCGAGGAACGCCTCCGCGTCGTGCCCCGTGATCCGGTATTTGTAGAGCGGGCTGGAATCGAAGATGCCGGCCGCGCTGCGGACGGCGAAGTACTCCGCCTTGTCGCTCAGCTGGTAGCGATCCGCCGCGAGGAAGTTGGACCAGTGACTCCAGAGCTGAGTCTGGTTCAGAGCCGATGTGCGCTCGTGGAACGGGGTCGTCCGGATCATGTCGTATCGGGGTCCCCTGCGTGTGCGTGGATCGCCACACGATAGCCGCCGGTGGACGCGTGCGCACCTGCGTCGTACCCTGCGGGCGGCGTGGCGAATCTCCCCCCGCCGAACCGCCGCCTGCCGGCGCGGACCCGGCCGGTCCAGGAGTTGTCGCCCTTGCGTCAGGCTGCGTCGCGGGGTCCCATGGTCCTGCCGGGCCGTGCGCGTACGGACAGGCATCGCTCTATCGCGCGCGAGACCTGGCGCCAGCAGTGTTCAGACCCGTCGACACACGCTACCAGCCAGACGGCGTCGACACTGCCAGACGCCTCTCAGGCGAGATGTCTCACCATCCGGACGCTCGTTCCCCGCCGCCCTGACCTGACGCTGACCTCGTCCATCAGGCTCTCCATGAGGAAGACTCCGCGGCCGTTCGCTCGGCGCACGTCAGGTACGGATGGCGGATCTGACCTGCGAAACGTGAATCCGCCGCCGTGATCCCGTATCTCGACCGAGGCCTCACTCTCCGACACGCGTGCCGTGACGAGAATGGGGTCATCGGCGGCGTCCGCGTGGCTGACGGCGTTGATGAAGGCCTCATCTGCAGCGAGCACGACGTCGTAGACCAGGTTCGCATCCAGGGCCCGCTGGGACAGGTAGGCGCGAAGGGCCTGGCGCATCTGAGCGGCCGATGCGCACCGGGGTGGGTAGGCCGTCTCCAACTGCTCTCCCGCGGCTCGCGTGGCCCGCGATCTCCCACCTGCACAGCGTCGTGGACGGCGTGCGGCCCGACCTTCGTGGCGCCGATGTGCGCGAGCATTCGACGCCAAGCGGGGAGCGATGGAGACACTGTCGATCTCGGCCAGAGCCGCCACCTCGATGGTCGAGTCATTCGCCGGCCTCGGCGGGATGTCGGCCCCGTCCTCGACGCGACAGTCGGCCCCGAAGCCCTTCGAGACCGCCTCACTCAGACTGATCGCCGGGTCGCTCTTCACGGCGTTCCCTCTCTTGCTTCAGCAACTGCGCCCGCAGGCGACTTCATCATCACTATCGGCTGCGTAGACGTTGGAGATGGTGGGACGAGTGTCTAGGTGAGCCTGAGACGATACGGGCGCGCTCCTCCGCCGGCCGCCGGCTGCAACCCAAGGGTGACCGTGAAGCCACCGACAAGCGACGCGGCCAAGGCACGTACGCATGAACATGGAGACGACGGACAGGCTGGGGGAAGCCGGCGTGGGCTGCGGCTGCTCGGCCCGCGTCACGCGCTCGAAGAGGCCCTCACCTCGGACTGCTTCGGGGAGCTGCACAAGCGCCAGCCCTTCAATGAGAACCTGCCTGCGCCCTGCATGCTCAACGCCGACCCGCATCATTCCCGCGCGATCATGAAGCTGGCTCGAGCCAGGCCGACCCACCCGGGCGCCGAGTCCATTCCGGGCCAGCAGGCACCCGCCGCCGACGAGCCTACGACGGCTGTCGAGCGCGTCTACACACCGGTGTGGCCGTCGTGGCGGCGGCGAAGGACGGCGAATGACGAGGTTCCTGCCCGGATTCTCGGCACAGGCCCCCGTGGACCTGGGCCTCGCGACATGATCGGCACAACTCGTGGGGACGACGAGCTCGCCCCGAGCTGGAACCGGGCCCCGCGGCCAGGCGCGTCCCGAGCTGCGCCCGGACGGCTTCGTCAGTGTGGTGACTCCAGTACCTCCTCGAAGACGGTCACCCGGGTCGTCGGCGTCTTGGCGCTCGACCAGTGCATCGCCTGCTCGAGCTCGAAGGAGCCGGCGAATTCGCGCGCGTGCTCGACCGTGTCCCACTCGAGCACGACGCTCACGTTCGTGGGGTCATCGGCGGCGCGCCAGATGTGCCCGCCCTGCGAGCCGAGGCGCCGACGACGCTCGGCGTCGTCCATGTAGACCTGCCTGAGCAGGTCGAAGTCGGAGATCTCGTGCTCGATGAGTACGTAGGCCATGACTGTCGCCTTTCTCTCGCCTGGGTGCGATCCTCGCCTGCAGCGGCGTACCGCACCGGCCCTCACCCGTTGTCCATGCTGATCCGTCGTTCACCGGTAGCGCCGCCGTCGCTGCGACTGAGCTCGGTGTGAGTTCGAGTTTACGAAGGGCACCCCTCACTTGCACCTCGACGTCGTCGAGGAACGCGCGCTCAGCCGTCTCCCCGAGTGTCCGCTGACGTACAGGGTCTGTCCGAGGATGAAGGCGACGCGCCTGCCTGATCCATCCTCTCTGTTCGCCACAGCCCCTCCTCGTCCATGATGAAGATCGGGTCGGTCTCTCCTACTCCGGGGGCCGCAAGGGCAGGCCGAGGAAGGCGCGGAGGCCGTTCTCGGTCGGCGTCGTCGGTGAAACCAAGTCCGCCCGCGCGGCCCGCCGGAGGTGCGGGCCCGTCTCGCCTTCCGGCATCATGCCGACGGCCTGCGCCTGCCGCGGCGCGCTCTCGGAGGGTATGGTCCCTTGCGCGACGGCGAGCGCGTGGACCAGCTCGTGAAACAGGCCGACGATGGGTGGCCTGTGCTCCCAGCTGCGTCGCCCCTCGCCCAGCACCGTCCGGTATGGGTTGTAGAGCACGACGCTGTCCTTACCGGGGCCGATCCGGCCGCCGGCCCCGGCAGAGTCGGCGGCCGTCGGGTCCCAGCTGACCGCGTTGCCGTCGTCCGTCGCGCGCAGCACCACCGTACGGCCGCTCGCGGCGAGGCCGGCGAGCAGCTCGCGGCCGAGCGGGAGTGACTGAAGGGCTTCGAGATCCGAGCCGGCGCGCATGGCAAAGCCGTGGCGATCGTCGGCCAGCCGGACGGCGCCGGAGGGGCGCGACCACTCGCCGCCAGCGGGCGCGACGATTCGACTTCGCGCGTCGGCGAGAAAGGTGTCCTGACCTTCGCCGCCGGCAAGCAGGTCGCCGCCGGTGCGGTCATGCAGGACGTCGTTCCCGGTGCCGCCGAACACGATGTCCCGGCCGCCCTGACCGGCGACGGTGTCATCCCCGGCCCCGCCGTCCAGGTAGTCGCTGCCGGCGCCGCCGCTGAGGCGGTCCCGGCCGTCGAGCCCGTAGACGACGTCGCGGCCGTCACCGCCTTGCAGAGTGTCGTCTCCGCGGCCGCCCTGGAGGTAGTCGTCTCCACCATCGCCGGCGATCAGGTCACGCCCGTCCCCGCCGTCCGCTTCATCCTGCCCAGGGCCGAGGCGGACGACGTCGTTGCCTTCGCCCGCGTCGACGAGATCGTTGCCGGCGCCACCCTCGAGGACGTCGTCCCCCCGTCCGCCGTCCAGAATGA
>DASRZL010000001.1:0-10832 GCA_035686425.1 Thermoleophilia bacterium | reverse complement strand
GCGAGACGATGCCGGCCCAGGAACCATCGTCCACGGCCGACGACTGACGCCACCAGTCGCTGGGGAGGGCCACTCATGGTGCCGGCGAGCGGCGGCTTGGGCGAGGATCACGCCTTCTCCCGCCACGGCCCCATCCTCTTGAGTCGTTCCATACTCTCGCGCGTGTTCCCGGAGGTCCCGTACCGAACACGTGCTCGGTATACCGCGAACATCAAGTCATTTCTTGCCCTTGACACGTTCGGAGAGCGCAGTAGCGTGCCGAAAGAAGCGACCAAGGGGGCTACGTGGCGCCAGACACGCGTATCGATGAACGGATGTACAGACCGCTCTGCGGAGGGTGCGACGACGACAGACCTGGTCTCGCGTTGACGTCGTGGGAATACGGCGAACTGTTCTCGGTCATTCTCGAAGCCGAGCAGGAAGGTGCCGTCACGAGAACCTTCCGGCGGCTCGATCCTACGCAGCATGTAGCCATCATCGACGCGGTTCTGAAGGAGATGATCGAGGTCGGCCGTCAGGGTGCGACCATGCGCGGCATCGCTCACAGGCTCGGCATGGCTGCGGCATCTCTGTACGGCTACTTCCCGGACCGTGAGGCGATGATCGATTTCACGACAAGCGCGGCGGCGCGAATCAGCCTTCTTGTCGCCGCCGATGAATCCGACGTGGGGGACAGCGCCACTCTCGAGCAGGGCCTGCGCGATCACCTGGTGACGGATCTCGACTACGTCGCGACGCACTGGTCGATCATCAAGTACTACGCTCAAGCGGGCTATCGCGGCGAACTCCCGACGTCGCAAGGTGTGCTGGAGCCGATAGCCAGCGGCATGCAGTCCCGCGTCCAGCGCCTGCTCGACCAGGCTGAGGAGCGGGGTGAGCTTCGCGCGGACTTGGATCCAGATGCCGTCAGTCGGGTTGTCAACACCCTGATGCTGGTGCTCGCCGACGCCCGCTTCGTCGACCATCTCAACGACTATCTGCGGCTCTATCCCGACGACGACTCACGTGCGAAGGAGACCATAGACGTGGCCATCGACATCATCGCTCGAGGCATCGGCGCGTGATGTGACGCGGCCCTGCCACGGCGGGGCCGTACAAACGCAAGGGGGAGACGACACCATGCAATCGCACCTTCGCAGGACGGGCATCATCTTGGCTCTGGCTCTGGCCCTGTTCATTCTCGGCGTCGCGACGGCGCTCGCTGAGGAGTCATCCAGCCCGGAGGCCTCTCCGGTGACGCTGCGTATCGGCTGGACCAACGACATCGGCAGCCTGAATCCGTTCCTGGGTCTCGGCAGCCCTTCCGACTACGAGACCTACCAGCTCAACTACGACTTCCTCGTGGGTTTCGACGCCGCGACCCTGGACCCCGAGCCGGCGCTCGCCACGGAGTGGAGCGTCTCGGATGACGGTCTCGTCTGGACCTTCAAGCTGCGCGAGGGTGTGACCTGGAGCGACGGCGAGCCGTTCACGGCCGAGGACGTCGCGTTCACCCTCAACCTGATCGTCGAGCAGGGCGCCAATTCGTATTCGTCCAACGTCCTGTTCATCGATGAGACCGTGGTGATCGACGACTACACAGTCGAAGTGCGCTGCAGCGACCCCAAGGCGGACATGCTCGCGACCGGCATCTTCATCCTGCCGGAGCACATCTGGTCGAAGATCGACACAGAGAAGGCGTTCACCGACTACGAGAATCCGGTTCCGATCGTCGGCACCGGTCCCTTCCAGGCCGTCGAGTGGAAGCGCGGCAAGTACGTGCGTCTGGTCGCCAACAAGGACTACTGGGGCGGAGCGCCGCAGGTCGATGAGCTGCTGTGCGTCTACTACACGAATCCCGACACCATGGTCGCCGATCTCGAGAGCGCCAAGCTCGACGTGATCGTCAACGTCCCGGAGGCGCAGTTCGCGAAGCTGGGCACCACGGATGGCATCACGACGATCGCCGCCGACCAGGCGTTCATAACGACGCTGTTCTTCAACTGCTGCCAGGACCCGACGTCCAAGGGCAATCCCGCGCTCACCGACCCGGCGTTTCGCCAGGCCCTGAACTACGCCGTCGACGAGGAGAAGATCGCGTCGATCGCGTTCGCCGGCAACGCCGTGCCCGGAAGCAGCCTGGTCCCGCCCGGCTACACCGCGTTCCCATGGCACTGGGATCCGGGCGCGGACGCCTATCCGTTCGACCCGGAGAAGGCCAAGACGGCGCTCGACGCAGCCGGCTACACCGACTCGGACGCGGACGGCGTCCGGGAGATGGACGGCAAGCCTCTCAAGCTCGAGTTGCTGACACGCACACAGTCTCCTGCCGAGCAGCGCGCCGGCAAGCTCATCGTCGGCTGGTTCTCTGATGTCGGCATCGACGTCGAACTGTCGGCGGTCGACGAGGGCATCTACCTCGACCGAATCTACAACACCACCAAGGCCGGAGACTGGGCCCCGGACTTCGACATGCTCACCTGGTGGACAGGGGGCACGCCCGATCCCGGCTTCCTCATCGGCATGGAGACCAGCGACAACATCGGCTACTGGGGTGTCACCTACTGGGCCGACAAGGCCTACGACGATCTGTGGTACGAGCAGGCGACCACGATCGACCGGGAGGCGCGCAAGGCGATCGTCTGGCAGGCGCAGCAGCGGCTGTACGACCAGACGCCGCTCATCCCGCTGGCCTACCAGCGCGTGCTGCAGGCCTATCGCTCCGACGACTGGACCGGCTGGGTCCGCTCGCCGGAGAACGGCGGCGTGATCCTGACCTGGTACAACAACGAGTCGTACGTGAAGGTCGCCCCCGCAGCTGCCACTACCGCCGAGGCGGGGTCTTCATCCTGGGCGCTGCCTGTCGTCCTCGGGGTCGTCGGGGTCGTCGTTGTCGTCGGCGTGGTCGTCCTGATCAGGCGGCGGGGCCGGCAGCACACGGAGGAGGCGTGATCAACGTACTCGGCATCTCCGCGAGCCCTCGCAAGGGCGGCAACAGCGCCTTTCTGCTCGAGCGCGCCCTGCAGGGCGCGAATGAGGCACATCCCTCCGAGGTGACCACCCTGGCCTGGGGCTTCCCGGGCAAGACGATCGCGCACTGCACTGCGTGCGATGCGTGCAATCGCAACGGCGGTCACTGCACCACCCACGATGACTTCCAGGACCTGGTCGACCTGTGGATAGAGGCCGACGCCGTGATCTACTCCGCGCCGGTCTACCACATGGGGCTACCGAGCCAGCTGCGCGCCTTCATGGACCGGATGGGCACGAGCACCTTGTTCCGCTTTGGCGCCGCGCCGAACGAGCCGCTGCCGCAGAAGCTGCTCAAGCCCATCGGGGCGATCGTACAGGGCAACGGCTTCGCCTCGGGGCAGGAGCAGGCGATGCAGCAGGTGGTCGCACATGCCGTGCTCATGGGCTGCGTCCCCGTGGTCGCCGACGATTGGGAAGCCAGCCTCGGTGTGGCCGGCACGACCGGCTTCGACCTCGCCAAAGACGCGATCAAGAGCCACGCGGCGGCCGGCGAGGCGCTGGCCGAGGGATCCGTCCGCGGGGCCCGTGCGCTCGGGCGCAGCGCCGTGGAGATGGCGCTGCTCCTCCACGCCGGAGCCGAGGTGCGCGGCGACGTCATGGCGAGCAGCGACATCTACAGCGAACTCCGTCGGCGCACAAGTGAAGGCCCGAGTTCGCTGTTCGCTGAACGGGTCTCGGCCGAGGAGGGTGCAAAATGAGCGCTGCGACGCTAGAGGAGTTGCGCGTAGCGATCGTCGCCCTCGATGAGGCGGCGGCGCACTCTCTGACCGCCACCGCGATCGGCGAAGGCGACGACCCCAACGCCATCCTCGAAGCCGCCCGCGTGGCCATGGAGGAGATCGGGCGGCGATTCGAGGCGGGTGAGGCGTTCCTGCCCGAACTCCTTGTCGCCGGAGAGATCATGAGCGACGTGGCAGCCCAGGCGGCGCCACTCCTCCAAGCAGAGGACGTTGGTGGCCGGGGCTGCATCGTGCTCGGCACCGTGCAGGGAGACATCCATGACATCGGCAAGAACCTCGTGGCCACGCAGCTTGGGGTCGCAGGCTACGAGGTGCACGACCTGGGTGTGGACGTGGCTCCCGAGACCTTTGTTGCGAAAGCCGCCGAACTCGACGCCGGAGTGGTTGCGCTGAGTTGCCTGCTCACGGTCGGTTTCGAGTCGATGAAGCGCACGGTGGCGGCACTGCACGACGCAGGTACGAACGGTGACCGACCGCGGATCATGGTGGGTGGCGCCGCCGTCGACGCGTCGGTCCGCGACCACGTTGGTGCCGACGGCTACGGCGCCGATGTGAGCGCCGCCGTCAGGCTTGCGGGCGAGTGGATGGAGTGATCGGGTGATGGACGAAGCGAACGTACGCGCGATGGCGGACGAGAGATACGCGGAGCGGATGGCCGCTTGGGCCGCCGCCGAGCACATCGAGTTCTTCGGCGAGCAAGCTCGGGGAGCGCATCGTCAGCGTTGCGCATGGATGAAGGATGCTATCGAGCTGCGTGAGTCGGTCGTGCCCGTCTGTCCGAGCTTCCTGCACTTTCCCATTCGCCAAGCCGGGTTTTCGACCAGGACGGCCACCTACGACCTCTCGACTCTGGCCGACGCCTACGAGGCCTTCCATCGTATGTACCTGCCGGACGCCGTGATCATGGAGCCCCTGATGCCGGGCCCCGTGTTCGATATCCTGGATTGCCGCCAATGGCAGTGGCCCGGTCACGGGCTGGCGGACGACGCGGCGTTCCAGTGGGTCGAGGGCGAGTACATGCGTGACGATGAGTACGAGCTGCTCATCGCCGACCCGACGCTCTTCTGGCTCACGCGGTACCTGCCGCGCGTGTTCCCTCCCCTCGCGCCGCTGGCGGCCTTCGGCGGCGTGACGGACATCGACTCGGCCTACGCCCCGGTCGTCTTCGAGCCGTTCGCGACTGACGCCGCCGGCGCCATGTTCGCGGCGCTTCGCGAGGCGGGCGCGGCAAGCGCGGCTTGGCTGGAGGGCGTGGCCGCCGCCGGCGACGCGGTCAGCGGCGAACTGGGACTACCGTCGATCGCCGGCGGCATCATCCTTGCCCCCTACGATGTGATCGCCGACGAGCTTCGCGGTGCCCGCAACGCGATGATGGACACCATCCGTCGCCCGGAACTCCTGAGGCGTGCGATGGAACGCATCGTGCCGCTCCAGATCGGCAAGGCGGTGCGCTCGGCGGACGCCACCGGCGTGCCGATCGTCATGGTGCCGCTGCACTGGGGCTCGGATGGCTTCATGTCGGACAAGACGTTCCGCGAACTGTACTGGCCCACGCTCAAGGCCGTCATCCTCGGCTGCATCGAGCACGGTGTGGTGCCGTATCTCGTCTCCGAGAGCAGCTATGATGCGCGTCTCGAGATCATCGCTGATCCCGAGATTCCCGCCGGCCGGACGATCTGGGCGTTCGAGACCACAGACATAGGAGCGGCCAAGCGCGCTCTTGCCGGACGGGCCTGCGTGGCGGGTAACCTGCCCATCTCCCTGCTCGCGATCGGTACGCCGCCCGAGGTCGAGGCCAAGGTCGCCGAGATCTTCGAGCAGGCCGCGTCGGGTGGCGGCTACATCTTCGCCACCGGGGCGTCGGTAGACGAGGCGAAGCCTGAGAACGTGGCCGCGATGTTCGCCGCCGCCAAGGCCTTGTCGGGGAGAGAGTCCGATGCACGGTGAGGCGCTGGTGGGGCTTCCGGCTGTGCCCCGCCTCGCGCCTCGCGATTCTTCACCAGGGAGGGACAATGGCGCCTTCTGACGTTTCGGCGACCTCGTTGCGGGGCGCGTCACCGCGACTCAGCGAACCAGCTGTCGTGATCATCGATTCGCAGCCCGGCTTCATCCAGTACATGGCGGGCGACCCCCGGCCGCTCGAGCTGCGACTCGAGAAGCTCGTGCACCTGGCCGAGCGTCTCGAGTTGCCGGTACTGGCGACCTTCGAGGAGCCGGCCGTCCACGGCTGGCTACCCGACGCCTGTGAGGCGCTGTGGCCGGCGGGCGGCCTGCGCCACGAGAAGCACACCTACGACTGCTGCGGCGGCGTCGAGATCGCCGACGCCATCGCGGCACTGGGGCGTCGCCAGCTGCTCGTCGCCGGCGCCGAGACCGACGTGTGCGTGCTGCAGTCGGTCCTTTCGTTGCTCGAGCGCAACTACGAGGTGTTCCTGCTCGAGGACTGTCTGTTCAGTTCCGAGCCCAACGTCGGACCGGCGTTGCGGCGCATGTACGCTGCCGGGGTCGTTCCCTGCACCCTGAAGACCGCCTACTACGAACTGATGCGCGATGTGCGCATCCTACGTGACCCGGCCGCCGGCGGCCCCAGGTGGGAGCGTCTTCTGGCCGACTTCGGCATGCCGGAGGAGTGGCTGCCCTGGGAGCCCAAACTGTGACCACGCGCCTGCCGGTCGCAGCGGACTGGTTCGAGGTGGAGGTCGTCGACGACCTCACCGTCCGTCTGCGCGAGACAAGTGTCGACCCACTGCTTCGCTCGAACATCTGGCTGGTGCGGGGGCGCGACCGCGACCTGGTTATCGACACCGGCAACGGGATCGTACCCTTGCGGCCCGTGCTGGCGGCTTTGCAGGACGATGGCGCCAAGCCGCTCGTCGGTATCGCGACGCACGCCCACGGAGATCATGCGGGTGGGCTGCATGAGTTCGACGAGCGCATCGTCCACGTCAGCGAGGTCGATCGCCTCGCCGAGCTCGGTGACCGGGCGATCCTACTCGCGGAGACATGGCCACAGGCATTTCGCGAAGAGACTGCCGCGGCGGGCTACCCGCTTCCGGAGGTTCTCCTCGAGGGCCTGCCATGGCCGGACTTCGATGCGGGCGGCTTCTTCCCAAGACCTTGCGCGCCGACGCGAACAGTGCGAGAGGGCGACCACATCGATCTCGGCGACCGCTGTATGGAGGTCCTTGAATTGTCGGGTCACTCGCCTGGCAGCATCGGTCTGTGGGAGGCGGCGACGGGGACCCTGTTCTCTGGTGACGCGGCATATGAGGGCTGGGATCTCCTCGACGATCTCCCGGGAGGAGACCCCGAGGCGTATCGAGCGACTGTCGAACGGCTACGCGACCTGCCTGTAACCGTGGTCCACGCCGGTCATGAGGGCAGCTTCGGCCGCGATCAGCTCGTCGCGATCTGCGATGCGTATCTTGCCGGCTTGGGTCTCTGAACCAACCCGGCGACGATATCGGCCACGCCGGTTGCCTCGGCCCGGCCAGCGCCGCCTTCATCTCGGCATCGAGCTTCTCCGTTGCCTCCGACTGCGTCTGCGGCGATCCCCCTGACGCGGGAGCATCGTCGCGTGCGTGTGCGGCAGGTCGCGAAGGCCGCGCTTGGAACGAGACTGGTTCCTCGGCAAACGCCCGGCAAACGAACGCAGCGCTAACCCCCCGGCCCTCGCCGGTACCTACTGATAGTTCGGCTCGGTTCTCCGCGCTCAGGACGGCACTCGGCGGCATTTCGCGGTACCTGCTAACATGTTAGTGGGCGCGTTTGCACGGCGGAGGTCAGGGGTTCGACTCCCCTGCGGTCCACCAGCCCCTCCACCTCTCAGACCCAAGCATTCACTGCCCGCAAGAGGTCTGTCTGGATCGCCTGGGAACTGACGTCCGGCAGCCCGTCTGGTGGGCAGCCGAGGCATGTTCGGCCGGCCGACTGACCGTGCCAGGCCTGGCTCTGTGACCCCGGCGCGTGTGGGCCTGACGACACTTGGCTGCGTTCGCCTGCGGTGCGCGGTCCTATCTACGACAGCCGCTCCTTCAGCAGGCGGATGTACTCCGGCCCGATGGCGCAGCAGCCGCCGACGATCCGGACGCCCATGTCGACCCACTGCTGAGCCGCGCCCAGATAGTCCTCGGGGGAGATCTGGTGGTCGAACCGCCACTCCGGATCGACCCACGTGCCGGAATGGGCGTACGCGCCGGTCGGACCGGACCACTGCTGCCGCACGATCTCCAGGGCAGGGGCGGTGTGCTTCGTGAGGGTGTGCATCACCAGCACCGCGACGTCTCCGGCGGGGACGTCCGCCAGCAAGGCGAGGTCTTCTGTGAGCCCAGTCGAGAAGGGACCGCCGTCGAAGAACCGG
Source organism: Thermoleophilia bacterium (assembly GCA_035686425.1). Lineage (GTDB taxonomy): Bacteria > Actinomycetota > Thermoleophilia > UBA2241 > UBA2241 > CAIXSE01. Next base: position 2,720 of record DASRZL010000001.1, on the reverse strand, counting down.
ACCACGCCGTCGTCACCGAGGAGGCAGCTGACGCCGACCCAGATGGGGAGGCCGGTGGCCACGGCGGCGCGGATCGCCGGAGCCGCCTGCTCGGGGCTGCCCATCATCTCGAGTACGATGAGGTCCACGCCGGCCTCGGCCAGCACCTGGGCCTGCTCTCGATAGCTTCCCTCGAGCCGGTCGGACGGGGTGACGCGAGTCCGGAAGCTCGAGATCGAGCCGGCGACGGCGACCCCCCGGCCGGCGGCAGCGTGCTCGCGCGCCGCCTTGGCCAGGTCGACGGCGGACTGGTTCAGCGCCCGCACGCGGTCGCCCAGTCCGGCCGGCTCCAGCACGTGCGGCGCCGTTGAGTAGGTGTTGGCGATGATCACATCGGCGCCGACGCGGATGTAGTCCTCGTGCACCGCGCGGACCATCTCGGGGTGGGTGTCCAGCGCCGCCGCGCTCCAGGCGAAGCCGTGCATGGGCACCCCCCGGCGCTGGAGCTCGGTGCCGGTCGCGCCGTCCAGGATGATGAGCTCGCCTCGGTCGAGCCGGGCCTGCAGGTCCTGGTACGTCGTCATGCGCTGCCTCCCCCCGACGTGTGCCGCGATTCTAGCGTCGTCACGAGAAGTGTGTGCCCTGTTGTCACGAGATGGCCAACCCGATGGACGCCTTCGTCGAGCAGTTGGCCGGCGAGGACGCGTTCAGTCCGAGCTCTGCTCCCGGCCGACGACGATGACGATGTTGCCCTTCTTCTGCTCCGTCTCGGCGTACCGGTGGGCCTCGGCCATCTGCTCGAGGGGGTACTGGCGGTCGATGATGGGTCGGAGCTCCCCGGCCTCGATGAGGTCCGTGAGGGCGCGCAGGTGCTCGCCCGTGCCGGTGCCCGAGCTGAAGACCATCTTCTTGTCGCCGGTCAGCGAGGCCCAGAGCCCGCGGATGAACTGGGAAGTGTGCGGATTGGCCAGCACGTACCGCCCGCGGGGGCGCAGCAGGCGGACGACACGGCTGAAGGGCGCCCGGCCGACGACGTCGAAGACGATGTCGAAGGTCCCGGCGCCGTCAGTAAGGTCCCGTTCGGTGTAGTCGATGACCTGATCTGCGCCGATCTCTCGGAGCATCTCGAGCTTGCCGGCGCTGTCGACGGCGACCACCTCGGCGCCGGCGTGCTTCGCCAGTTGGACCGCGTAGGTGCCGAAGCTCCCGCCGGCGCCGATGATGAGGACTCTTTGCCCGACGCCGATGTCGCCCTTGCGGAGGAAGCGGAGCGCCTCCATCGCGCCGTAGGGGACGGCGGCGGCCTCGACGTAGCTCATGGTCGCCGGCATCGGGGCCACGATGCTGCCGGTGCGGCGTCCGCCCGCTCGGGCGTACTCGGCGTAGGCGCCGAGCCCGATCCCGGTGGTGCCGTAGACCCGGTCTCCGGGCGCGAAGGAGGTCGCCCCATCGCCGAGGGCCTCAACCTCGCCGGCGAACTCTTGGCCGAGGATGCGGACCCGGGGCCTCACGACGCCGAACGCCAGGCGGATGGGTAGCCAGATCCACGCGGGGAAGTCGAACCGGCGGATCTCGCAGTCCGCCCTGGAGGCGGTCGTGGCGTGGACGCGGACGAGTACCTCGCCGTCCTTCGGGCGCGGCTTCTCGACCTCCTCGAGCTTGAGGACGTCCGGGCCGCCGTAGGCTGTGCAGACGATCGCCTTCATGGACACCTCGCAGTCCCTCGCTGTCGTGTGCGCCCCGCCGGGGCCATTCTCTCGCACTTACTACCCTAACGGCTCGGCGTCTTGCCGAGGCCGGCGGCGCGCGGGACGGCGCCGGCTTCATGGTGCGGACTGTTGCTGACCAGGCATTCCCAACGGGAGGAGATCGAGCAGGACGACAGTCCTACTGTGGGTGGTGGGCGACGGAGGGCGAACGGTTTCGTGGTTCGACTCCCCTGCGGTCCGCCAGCCTCCCTGCAGAAGCGCTCTCGCCTGACGCGGGGTGGCCCGGTCTGCGTCAACTCAGCCACGGCGGCCGCCGGTGAGGTATTAACCCTGTTGAGGGAGGGTTTATCGGGAGGCCCGGTGGGGCCAGACACTGCCAACGGGGTATCCCGCCGTTCGACCATGTCGCCGGCCCTTCAACGGTGATCTCGCCGGCGACCAGAGGTGAAGACATGAAGACCTCATCACAACTACGGCTCGTTCGTCTTTCGGGCCTGCTTTTGCTCCTGCTGTCGCTGCTCGTGGTCGCGCTGGCCGTCTCGTCTGCGCAGGCCGCAGGGAGCGGTAGCAACTCGTCACAGCAGCTGACGCTGGCCCAGATTCTCCAGCGCCACGGCGCTGGGGAGACCACGGGCACCGCGGCCTTCACGCCCGCGCAGGCCGGCACCCAAGGCAGGGGCGGCGTCGGGCCGCTCGCAGTCGCGCCGGCCGACACCCAAGGCAGGGGCGGCATCGACCTGGCAGCGCTCACGCCCGCGCAGGCCGGCACCCAGGACAGGGGTGGCGTCAACCTGGCACTGCTCACGCCCGCGCAGGCCGGCACCCAAGGCAGGGGCGGCATCGGGCCGCTCGCGCCGGCGTACGTGGCGCAACCCGCTTCGCCGAGCTCGCTTTCCAGTACCACCTGGATCGCCATCGGCTCGGCCTTGGCGGTGCTCGTCGTCGGGCTCACCGCGTGGGTCCTGATCCGCCGCCGCCGCTCTCCCGAGCTCGCGTCGGCGAGCTACTGCGCGCAGCATCCCCAAGACCCGC